>JAABPT010000406.1 GCA_011391855.1 Burkholderiales bacterium | reverse complement strand
GGGCTGATGCTCTCACTGGCCAGTCTCACGGCCATCGTCTACGCGCTCACACCCGACGAGAAGTGGGACGCGCGCCACAACCCCGGCCAGCCCGTGCAGGCCACCGGCTGGGGCCCGGTGCTGGCGGCGATCCTGGCCCTGCTGCTCGGCGGCGCGGCGTTCATGGGCACCATGGCCTACGGCGGGCAGAAATTCTTCGAGTGGCAGATGGTCGCCCCCGTGGCCGCGCCCGTGTCCAGCGCTCAGGCCAGGGCCTCGATGGGCTGATCGGCGACCCGGTCTCGAAACGCCGCCAGCGGCCCGAGCCGCGGATGCTCGACTTCGGGCGCCAGGTCGGCCAGCGGCCGCAGCACGAAGGCGCGCTCGTGCAGGCGCGGGTGCGGCACGGTGAGGCCGGGCTCGCTGACGACGCGCTGGCCATAGAGCAGCAGGTCCAGGTCCAGTGTGCGCGGCGCGTGCCGATGAGGACGCTCGCGTCCATGCGCCTGCTCGATCCCCTGCAAGGCCTGCAGCAGCTCCAGTGGTGTCAACCCGGTGCGCAGTTCGGCCACGGCATTGACGAAATCCGGGCCCTGGGCATCCACTGGAGCGCTCCGGTACAACGGCGACAGCGCCACCAGCCGCGTCTGCGGCAATTCGCCCAAGGCCTTCACCGCCAGCGCCACCGTGGCCTGCGCATCACCGAGATTGGCGCCCAGGCCGACGAAGACCCGCTCGACATCGTTCGCTGCGGCCGCTCGAACGCCGGGCCGGTCGAGCGCAGGCGCAGGGCCCACGCGCTTCATTCCGCGGTCGCGGGCCGGCCCTCGCCGCCGCCGGAGCCGCCACCGCCCTCGCCCGCCGGCTTGCGCCGCCGGCGTCGGCGCTTGCGCGGTGCCGCTTCACCCTCTTGTGGCATGGCGTCCGAGTTCGGGGTGGGCACGAAAGGCGCCCGTGGCGCGCCCGCTTCGGCGGCCGGCACACGCCGCACCTTGGGCGGCATCGTCGCGCGCAGGTCCTGCAGCAGCGCCTCGCGCTCGTCGTCGTCGCCCAGGTGGAAGTCTTCCCACCAGTCGGCCAGTTCGATGGGCACTTCACCGCAGTCGGCGCGCAGGCGCAGGAAGTCGTAGCCGGCACGGAAGCGCGGCTGGTTGATGAGCGAGGACGCCGAGCTCGGCGTGCGGCGCTCGAAGCGCGGCTGCATCAGCCAGACCTCGCGCATGTCGGCGGCCAGCTTGCCGCGGCCCGAGATGTCGCCGATGCGGGCGTCGAAGACGGCATCCACCGCCATCTGCAGCGCCGGGAACGGCGCTTCGCCGCCGCTCTTCAGCGCGCTCCAGCGCTCCAGCACGTCGTGCCACAGCAGGCAGGCGAGCATGAAACTCGGCACCACGGCACGGCCTTCGGCGACACGGCGGTCGGTGTCCTCCAGCGCCAGGCGAACGAATTTCTGCCGCGGCGGGTTGGGCGCGTCGAAGGAAAGCGCCGCGTCGAGAACCGGGAAGACGCCCCCGTTGCCGCCGATCAGGCGGTGCTTCTTGAGCTGCTCGATGCTGGCCAGCGCGTGCCCGGTCTGCAGCAGCTTGACCATCTCGTCGAACAACCGCGAAAGCGGCACGTTGGCGAGCAGCGGCGCCGTGGCGGCGATCGGCCGCTCGGTGGCCGGCTCGATATTGAAGCCGAGCTTGGCCGCGAAGCGCACGATGCGGATGATGCGCACCGGGTCTTCGCGGTAGCGCGTATCGGGGTCGCCGATCATGCGCAGCACACGGGCGCGCGCATCGGCCAGGCCGCCGTGGTAGTCGACCACCGTCTGCGTCAGCGGGTCGTAGTACATGGCGTTGATGGTGAAGTCGCGTCGCGCCGCGTCTTCCACCTGCGGGCCCCAGACGTTGTCGCGCAGCACGCGGCCGCTGGCGTCGACCACGTGCTTCTTGTCGGCCATCTCGCGCTGGCTCGTCTTTTCGTTGCCGGGCACCTGGTCGGCGGCCGCGGCGTCCAGGTAGGCGCGGAAGGTGGAAACCTCGATCGTCTCGTGCTCGCGGCCGCGGCCGAAAACCACGTGCACCAGCCGGAAGCGGCGCCCGATGATGAAGGCGCGGCGGAACAAGGCCTTGATCTGCTCGGGCGTGGCGTCGGTGGCCACGTCGAAGTCCTTGGGCCGCAGGCCCACCAGCAGGTCGCGCACCGCGCCGCCCACGACATAGGCCTCGTAGCCGGCTTCCTGCAGCGTGCGCACCACGCGCACCGCATTGGCGTCCAGCAGCGCCGCGTCGATGCCGTGCCCGGCCTGCGGCACCTCGACCCGCGCGCCCAGCGGGATCACGGGCTCGGGAGGCGGTGCCGGGGTCTTGTCGCCCTGGCCGAGCAGGCGCTTGATGAACTTCTTGATCATGGAAA
>JAABPT010000405.1 GCA_011391855.1 Burkholderiales bacterium | reverse complement strand
GTTGAGACTGCCTCGCGTCTGCAGCGACCGGCTGGTGGCGTTTTCCAGCCCCGTGAGTTCGCCACTGGCCAGGTCCTCTTCGGTGGTCTCGCTGCTGCCGGTGGACAGGCGCTGGTTGCGGAAGGCGCCGGCAGAGAGGTTGTAGGTGAACGGCCCGCGGCTGTCGTTGTGGGTCCAGCTCAGGCCGGGCGAGAACTCGCCGTTCTCGAACGCGGCGCTCAGGCGCAGGTCGTTGATGCGGCGCTTGAAGCCTTCGCGCGTGACGATATTGATGGTGCCGGCGATGGCCCGCGCGCCGGTCTCGGCAGTGGGTGCACGCAGGATCTCGATGCGTTCGATCTGCTCCGAGGTCAGCGATTCCAGGCTGAAGCCCGGCGGGATGCGCTGGCCGTCGATGAGCAGCTGCGTGAAGCCCCCGCCCAGCCCGCGCATGCGCGGCGGCCCGCCGCGGCCGGGCGCGCCCGGCGTGGTGACGCCGGGCAGCCGGCGCAGCACCTCGCCCACGGTGGCGTCGCCGAATTTGTCGATCTCGTCACGGCCAATCACGATCTTGGCGGTGGTGGACTGGCGGCGCAGGTCGGTGTCGGACTCGCGGCCGCCGGTGATTTCCACCTGCTGGCCGGTGCCGGGGGGCGGTGTGGCCGTCGGCGGTGCCGCACCGGGCGCGGAGGCGGCGGAAGCGGAGGCGGCCTGGGCGGCCGCGCTCGGCGGCGCAGCGGCGGCCGGCGCCGAGGCCGCGCTTGCCGCCGCGGCAGCAGGGCGGTCGTCGTGGCGGATGCCCTGGGCCTGGACGGCGGCCGTCGCCGTCAGCAGCGCAAGCACCCACGCCGGGTGGGGGGCCGCGGTCGAAGGCATGCGGGCATTGTGGGTGCGGCCTCGCGGCGTTGCCGCACGGCGGCTGCCCCGGGGTGTCCGGTGCCGCGAGCGGTCAGCAGTCAGCAGTCAGCGCCGAGGCCTCAGCGGCAGCAGCAGCTGGCGCGGCGCGTGGGTGCGCTGCAGCACGCCTTGGGCGGCCTGCGGCGTGCCCGGACGCGGCGGCGACACGAGGCCGGTCTCCGCCAGGACAGGGTTGGGCAGGCGCTCCTTCATCGCTCCTTCATCGGCAGGCCGGCCCTGAACTTGAGCCGGCGCGACACTTCACCGCCATGGCGCGGCCGGCGGGCGGGACCACTGGAAGTGCGGCCTAGAATCCGCCGCCCCGCCCAGGAGCGAGGCTTCTCTCAATCTCTGGAGCCGTACACCCATGTCCCGCCTGAATGCCACCCTTGCCACCCTTGCCGCGCTGTGCCTGGTGCCTACGCTGGCCCTCGCCCAGATGGCCAGCGCGCCCTTCGATGGGCGGCTGAAAAAGATCCAGGAGACCAAGACCATTGCCGTGGCCTACCGCACCGATGCCTTGCCCTTCTCCTATGAAGACGCCGAGAAGAAGCCCGCCGGCTATATGGTCGACCTGTGCCGCAGCGTCATCGGCGTCATCGAGCGCCAGGTCGGCGTGGCGCCGCTGCAGGTGAAGTGGGTGCCGGTGACGACGCAGACGCGCTTCACCGCCATCGGCAGCGGCCAGGCCGACATGGAATGCGGCGCCACCTCGGTGACGCTGTCGCGCATGAAGGAAGTGGCCTTCTCGTCCTTGACCTTCGTCGACGGCACGGGCCTGCTGGTGCGCAAGACCACCAGCGGCAGTTCGCTGATGGACCTGGCGGGCAAGAAGATCGGCGTCATCGCCGGCACCAGCAACGAACGCGCGCTGGCCGAGGCCATGAAGTCGAAGATGGTCACTGCCACCGTGGTGCCGGTGAGCTCGCGCGAGGACGGGCTGGCGCAACTGGAAGCCGGCAATATCGACGCCTTCGCCAACGACCGCGTGCTGCTCGTCGGCCTGGCCGGCAAGGCCAAGGACCCGAAGGCGCTGGCGCTGCTGGGCGACCCGCTGTCGTACGAGCCCTATGCCATCGTGCTGCCGCGCGGCGACTGGGCGCTGCAGCAGGCGGTGAACGGGGCGCTGGCGCAGATCTACCGCAGCAGCGCGCTGCCCGACATCTACAACCGCTGGTTCGGCGCCCTGGGCCGCCCGAGCCCGGTGCTGGAAGTGATGTTTGCGCTGGGGCGGTTGCCGGAGTGAATTCGGGGCCGCGGGCAGGCGGCCCCCGCGGAGATCAGGCAGCCGCGGGTCGGTAGCCCCGCGGAATGGCCGCCAGCAGCCGCTGGGTGTATTCCTCGCGCGGCGCGGCCAGGATCTGCGCCGCGCTGGCCTGCTCGACCACCACGCCGTCCTTCATCACCAGCACCTCGTCGCTGATGAAACGCACCACCGCCAGGTCGTGGCTGATGAAGACGTAGGCCAGGCCGAATTCGTCCTGCAGGTCCTTCAGCAGGTTCAGCACCTGCGCCTGCACGCTGACGTCCAACGC
>JAABPT010000404.1 GCA_011391855.1 Burkholderiales bacterium | reverse complement strand
CTTCGGCCTACGGCGGCGACCTACGCTTGCCCCTAGCATCCCGAGGTCCCCTGAATGGAGTTGCCCATGTCTTCCCGCCGCCCGCTGGCGCTCGCCGTTTGCCTCACCTTCTGCATCGGCGCGAACGCCGCAGGCGCCCCGGAAACCAAGTGGGACGTCAACGCCGCCCACGCCAAGGGCAAGACGGTGCGCTTCAGCACCGACGAAGGCACCTGGCTCGACCTGGACCTGAGCCCCGACGGCAAGCAGATCGTGTTCTCGATGCTGGGCGACCTGTACGTGCTGCCCGCCGGCGGCGGCAGCGCCAAGCGCCTGAGCAGCGGCGCATCGTGGGACATCCAGCCGCGCTTCTCGCCCGACGGTCGCGAAATCTCCTTCACCTCCGACCGCGGCGGCGGCAACAACCTCTGGCGCATGAAGGCCGACGGCAGCGGCGCCACCGCCGTGTCGAAGGAAGACTTCCGCCTGCTCAACAACGGCGCCTGGACGCCCGACGGCCAGTACCTCGTCGGCCGCAAGCACTTCACCTCGCAGCGCTCGCTCGGCGCCGGTGAACTGTGGCTCTACCACCGCGACGGCGGCACCGGCCTGCAGCTGACCAAGCGCAAGAACGACCAGCAGGACCAGGGCGAGCCGGCGATCTCGCCCGACGGCCGCTACATCTATTTCTCCGAGGACATGAGCCCGGGCGGCGGCTTCGAATACAACCGCAACGTGCACGACATGATCTACGCGATCCGCCGCCTGGACCGCGAAACCGGCGAGATCGAGAACGTGGTGTCCAGCGCCGGTGGCGCCGTGCGGCCGCAGCCCTCGCCCGACGGCAAGTCGCTGGCGTTCGTCAAGCGCGTGCGCGACAAGTCGGTGCTGCACGTGCTGGACCTGGCCTCGGGCGAAACCCGCCCGGTCTGGGACGGGCTGTCGCACGACCAGCAGGAAGCCTGGGCGATCTTCGGCCCCTACCCCAACTTCGACTGGACGCCCGATTCCAAGGCGGTGGTGATCTGGGCGCAGGGCAAGCTGTGGAACGTGGACATGGCCAGCGGCCAGCCCACCAATATCCCGTTCACCGCCGAAGTGTCGCAGACGGTGCTGCCGGCGCTGCGCTTCGCCCAGCCCTTCGACGGCGCCGACTTCAGCCCGAAGATGATCCGCGACGTGGCCACCAGCCCGGACGGCAAAACGCTCGTCTTCCACGCCGTAGGCCAGCTGTGGACCAAGGCGCTGCCCAACGGCGAGCCGCGCCGCCTGACCAGCGACGAAGCGAACTTCGAATACCAGCCCAGCTTCAGCGCCGACGGCCGCAAGCTGCTGTACACCACCTGGTCGGATGAAAAGATGGGCGCCATCCGCGAGCTCGACCTGGCCACCGGCCAGTCGCGCGCGCTCACCACGCAGCCGGGCTTCTACTACGGCCCGCGCTGGTCGCCCGACGGCAGCCGCGTCGTGTTTGCCCGCCAGGGCGGCGGCGGCCTCACCGGCAGCCTGTGGAGCGGCGTGCGCGGCGTGTTCGTGATGCCCGCGGCCGGCGGCGACGCGGTGCAGGTGGCGCGCAACGGCGCCGACCCGCAGTTCTCGGCCGACGGCAAGCGCGTCTACTTCATGGTGGGCGGCGGGCTTGAAAAGAAGCTGCAGAGCGTGGGCCTCAACGGCGAGCAGCCGCGCGAAGTGTTCAGCCTCAAGTACGTGGACCACGTGGCCATCAGCCCCGACGGCCGCTCGGTGGCCTTCACCGAACTGTTCAACGGCTACGTGGCGCCGCTGCCGATGACCGGCGCCAGCATCGAGCTCAACAAGGACACCAAGGCCGTGCCGGTGACCGCGCTGGGCACCGACATGGGCAGCTACCTGCACTGGGGCAACGATTCGAAGTCGCTGCACTGGATGGTGGGCAACCGCTACCACAGCCGCGCGCTGGCGGGCGGCAAGGCCGACGCCGGCGTACCGGTGGGCCTGCGCCTGCCGACCGACCGCCCAGCCGACACCTTCGCCCTGGTCGGCGGCCGCGTGCTGACGATGCGCGACGCCAACAGCGCCCAGGAAGTGATCGAGGACGGCGTGGTGGTGGTGAAGGGCGAGCGCATCGTCGCGGTCGGCAAGCGCGGCGACGTGGCCATCCCGGCCGGCGCGCGCGAAATCGACGCCACCGGCAAGACGATCTTCCCGGGCATCGTGGACGTGCACGCGCATGCCGCGCACTTCGGCCAGGGCGTGGTGCCTCAGGCGAACTGGGCCTACGCCGCCAACCTCGCCTTCGGCATCACCACCATGCACGACCCCTCGGCCACCACCGAGTTCGTGTTCTCGCAGAGCGAGCTGGTGAAGGCCGGCCGCATGGTCGGCCCGCGCGTGTATTCCACCGGCACCATCCTTTACGGCGCCGACGGTGACTTCAAGGCGGTGGTGAACTCGATCGATGACGCCCGCGGCCACCTGCGCCGCATGCAGGCCAACGGTGCGTT
>JAABPT010000403.1 GCA_011391855.1 Burkholderiales bacterium | reverse complement strand
GGCGGTCGGCGGCGGCGATCCGCGCCCGCTCCAGCCACACACCGGGCAGCTCCAGATGCTGTGTGAAGCAGCCGCGGTCGTAGGGCTCGCCGGCGGTCGGCAAACCCAGCGCCAGCACGTCCCAGCCCATGACTTCAGCGCCCGGTGCCAGTTGCAACTGCACGCTGTTGAGCGCCTGGCAGCCACGGTAGGCCAGGGTCTCCAGCGGCAGCCATTCCAGCCGTGCGCCGCCCGCCACGCGCAGCACGGCCTGCTGGCTGGCCAGCGCTCCGGTGCTGCGGTAGTAGCGCGTGGCGCTGGGCGTGGTGACGAGCGCGTGCGTGCCGGCTTCCAGCGTGACGTCGATCTCGAGCCGGTCGCCCCCGACCATGCCGCCCGGCGGGTGCACCAGCACGTGGTGGCAGATGCCGGCACCCTCGGGGTACAGCCGCTGCAGCACGCGCAGCGGGCCGTGGTGGCGGTCCAGCGCCGTGGTGCGCTCGCCGTCGCGCCTGTAGTGCAGCGCGAGCCGGCCGTGCCAGCTCAAGCGGCCTGCTCTTCGGTCACTTGCGGCGCGCCCGCATCAATGGCCTTGGGAGCCGCGGTGCGCCCAGCCGGTGGTGCGCTTTTCGACCCACGAGAACAGCTCGTACATCGCCATCGCCATGGCGCCGATGGTGACCAGCCCGGCAAAGGCCAGCGGCATGCGCTGCTGGCTGCCTGCCGTCTGCATGAGATAGCCGATGCCCGAGTCGCCGGCCGTCATCTCGGCCAGCACGGTGCCCACGAAGGCCAGCGTGATGGCGATCTTCAGCGAGCCGTAGAAGTACGGCATGGAACGCGGCAAGCCCACCTTGATGAGCACGTCCCAGCGCCGCGCGCCCAGCACGCGCAGCACGTCTTCCAGTTCCGGCTCCAGCGTGGCCAGCCCGGTGGCGATATTCACCGTGATCGGGAAGAAGGAAATGAGGAATGCGGTGAGCACACCGGGCCCGAGGCCGATGCCGAACCACACCACCAGGATGGGCACCACGGCCGCCTTGGGCACGGCATTGAAGGCCACCATCAGCGGGTACAGCGCGGTGTAGGCCAGGCGCGAACTGCCGATCAGGAAGCCCAGCATCACGCCGACCACGATGCTGATGCCGAAGCCCAGCATCGTGACCCAGAAGGTCTTCCACGCCGCTTCCACCAGCGGCCCGGAGTATTCGACGAACTGCTGTGCGATCTGCGTCGGGCTGGGGAAGATGAACTCGGGTATGCCGAACAGCATCACCACCGCCTGCCACAGCAGCAGCACCGCGGCCAGCACCACGAGCGGCGACCAGCGCTCCATGCTTCGGGTGATCTTCATTGCGGCACCGCCACGCCGGTTTTCCCGAAGTTGTGACGGATGGCTCCGATGTGCCCGCGCAGTTCGTGCACGATGTCGGTGAACTGCGGCGTGTAGGTGATCTCCAGGTCGCGCGGGCGCGGCAGGTCGATCTGCCGCGTAACGACGAAGCGGCCCGGGCTCTTGCTCATCACGTACACGGTGTCGGCCAGGAAGACGCTTTCGCGCAGGTCGTGCGTGACCAGGATGACGTTGAATTTTTGTGCCGCCTGCAGGTCGCGCAGGATGCACCAGAGTTCCTCGCGCGTAAACGCGTCCAGCGCGCCGAAGGGCTCGTCCAGCAGCAGCATCCTGGGCTCGTGCACCAGCGCGCGGCAGATGCTGGCGCGCTGCTGCATGCCGCCCGACAGCTGCCACGGAAACTTGTCCTCGTAGCCGGCCAGGCCCACGCTCCTGAGCAGTTCACGCGCCTTGGCCGCGTACTCCTTGCGTTTGCTCTTGAAGTTGGAGCGGTAGGGTTCCACGATCTCCAGCGGCAGCAGCACGTTGTCCAGCGTCGTGCGCCAGGGCAGCAGGCTGGGGGCCTGGAAGGCCATGCCGCTGATCTTCAGCGGCCCCGTCACCGGCGCGCCGCCGATGTGGATGGTGCCCTTGCTGGGCATCTTCAGCCCCGTGGTCAGCTTCATGAAGGTGGACTTGCCGCAGCCCGAAGGGCCGACGATGGCGATGAATTCGCCCTCGCCCATCTGCAGCGAAATATCTTCCACCGCGAAGGCGCCCGCGGCGAGCAACTCGTCGTTGTAGGCGAGCCAGACATTGCGAAAGTCGACGAACGAGGTCACGGGCGTTCCTTCGAGCTGTGCACCCAGGTATTCGTCTTTGGGGCTGGCGTGCTCATGGCGTGGGCGCCACCTGCGGCGCGGGAGTCGGTGGGGTCAACATGTCCATCACCTGTTGCAAGGTTGCCCGGTAGAGGTCGGGAAATTCGCGGTGCAGCCAGCTGTGCGAGCCGCCAACGAATTCCACCCAGCGCACGCCGCTCGGCGCGGCGTCGCGCAGCCGGCGCCCGAGTTGCACCGGCACCGTGCGGTCGGCATTGCCATGGAGCATGACGATGGGCGCGTCGACCTGGCCGATGCGGGCCAGCGAATCGAATTCGAGCGTCGTG
>JAABPT010000402.1 GCA_011391855.1 Burkholderiales bacterium | reverse complement strand
GGCGCTGGCGACCTGCGTGCTGGCGGGCGCGTCGATGTGGGGTTGTGCCGAACACGCCACCCTGACGGTGGCTCAAGGCACCGGGCCCCGGCCCGAATTGCCGGCGCCGAACAAGACGCTGGTGCCCACGGTGAACATCGCGCCAGCCACGGGCTGGCCGCAAGGTGCCACGCCGCAGGCGGCGGCCGGACTGCAGGTGGTGGCCTTTGCCAGCGGGCTGGATCATCCGCGCTGGCTGCTGGTGCTGCCCAATGGCGACGTGCTGGTGGCCGAGAGCAACGCGCCGCCCAAGCCTGAAGGCAGCAAGGGCATCAAGGACTACGTGACGGCGCTGGTAATGAAGCGTGCCGGCGCCGGCACGCCCAGCGCCAACCGCATCAGCTTGCTGCGTGACGTCGACGGCGACGGCATCGCCGAAACACGCTCGGTCTTGCTGAGTGGGCTGCATTCACCCTTCGGCATGGCGTTGATCGGCGAACGCCTGTTCGTGGCCAATGCCGACGCGGTGCTGAGTTTTCCCTACCGCAGCGGCGACACCGTCATCAGCGCACCCGGCACCAAGCTGCTCGATCTGCCGGGCGGCCCGATCAATCACCATTGGACGAAGAACCTGATCGCCAGCAGCGACGGCAGCAAGCTGTATGTCAGCGTGGGCTCCAACAGCAATGTCGGCGAGCGCGGCATGATGGTCGAGGCAGGCCGTGCCGCCATCTGGGAAGTGCGGGTCGACAGCGGCGCGCACCGAGTCTTCGCTTCGGGCTTGCGCAACCCCGTGGGCATGGCCTGGGACGCAGCCGGCCAGGTGCTCTGGACGGTCGTCAACGAGCGCGATGAGCTGGGCAGCGACCTGGTGCCCGATTATTTGACCTCCGTGCAGGGCGGTGGCTTCTATGGTTGGCCCTACAGCTACTTTGGCCAGCACCTGGATGCGCGTGTCGAGCCGTCGCAGCCGGCGCTGGTGGCTGCTGCATTGGTGCCCGACTACGCACTGGGCCCGCACACCGCATCGCTCGGGCTGGCACGTTCTGCGGGCGGCAAGCTGCCAGCCGCGTTTTCCGATGGCATGTTCATCGGCCAACATGGCTCGTGGAACCGCCGACCGCACAGCGGCTACAAGGTGATCTTCGTGCCGTTTCAGAACGGCAAGCCAGCGGGTGCGCCACTGGACGTGTTGACCGGCTTCCTCAGTGAGGCTGGCAAGGCGATGGGCCGGCCCGTGGGCGTGGCCATCGATTCGCGTGGCGCGCTGCTGGTGGCCGACGATGTGGGCAACGTGATCTGGCGCGTCAGCGCCATGCCCTGAGGCTTGCATGAAAGCGTGCGTCGACGCCACGCTTCGCCCGCGCCGAGCGTGGCCGAACTGCGCAGGGACAAGTCGTGGTTTGAGTTCACTGCGACGCCGACGCCGTGCCTTCGCTTTGTAGGCGAAGAAGAGCAAGAAAGCGCAATCGATCGCGCTCACTCGGAACGCTGGGGCGGCAAGGGCGCGCGCGCACGTTTCCTGAACAGCAACCCGGCCAGAGGCAGGCCCACCGCAACGAGAAGCGACGCCGTATCGGGTCCCATGCGCCCCCGCCAGGCCACGGGCAAGAGCGGCCAGAGCAGGGCTGCGGCGCGCACCCAGGGCACATTGCCAGAGCGTGAAGCCGACGGGGCTGCAGACGCCGCCACCAGCGCGGCCGTGGTGCCAGCTCTTTCGGGGACACTTTCGGGGACACGCCTGCGACGCAGCAGCCGCACGGCGCCCCACACGAGCGCCAGCGCGCCCAGCGCGAATACCGCCGGGCGCACCATGCGGCGCGGCTCGGTGGCCACTTGCGCGCGTTGCAGCAACGCCTGAGCACCGTGCCGGAAGGCCTGCTCGCGCGCCACCAGGCGTTGTTCCGCCAGCGCGATGCGCTCGTCCAGCGTGCCCTGCGGCACTTCAGCGAGCGCGAGCGGAAGCGGCGGCAAGATGTTCGGTTGCTTCGGTTGGTTCGATTTGTTCATCGGGTGGGGACGGTTTGCTTGCGGTCGACGGGCGCGACAGGGTCAGGTGCCGCCGCGTAGCCGGCAGATGCAGCAGCGGTGCCAGCGCACGCACGCGGGCCACCGCCCACCAACAGGCGCCCAGATTGATCACGAGCACGATCAGTGAGGCCGCGGCCCAATGCAGGCCGGCATTGATGAGGGCCACCATCACCCCACCCCACAGCGCCAACCAGGCGGTGACCGCCAGGATCGCCGCTGCGACGATGAGCGCGACGACCTGCGCCAGCACTTGTCCGGCACGCTGCAATTCCAGCGACAGCAACTCGACGCGGTCGCTGATCAGGCCGGGCAGCGCGTGCACGAGGTCTTGAAGCGATGCTCGCCACGATGGCTGCGGCGTTGCCGGGGCGCCGGGCGAATCGGTCTGCCGATCGGACGCAGCGGCTCGCGCGTCGCGGTCCGCGTCATGGTTGCCGTTGGGTGTCAATGTGTGCCTTCAAAGCAGTCTCATCTTTGC
>JAABPT010000401.1 GCA_011391855.1 Burkholderiales bacterium | reverse complement strand
GCGCCCCACTGGGCGCGGGCGCGGGCGTCGATCTCGGCGGCCGCCGCCTGCGCCTCGGCCAGGCCGGCGCGCAGCCGCGGCTGCGACTGCTGCAGCCCGTCGAGTTCGGCCTTCTGCAAGAGCAGGCGCTGCTGCGCCGCCAGGTAGTCGGCGCGGGCGCCGGCCCCTTCGCGGAACAGCCGCTCCTCGATGGCGAAACTCTCCTCGCCCACCGCCACCGCGGTCTGCAGCGAACGGATGCGCGCCTCGGTCTCGGCAATCTCGCCACGGCGGCGCAACACCGCCTCGCCGGCCGCTGCCCGCGCTGACTGGTATTCGCGCAGGCCGTCGCGCCAGAGCTGCATTTCCTTGGCCACCAGTTCCGGCACTTCGCTGGCCACCTCGGGGCTGAAGACCGGCGCCCGGTTCGCCAGCAGCGCTTCCACGCGGCTGCGGCCGGCCTGGGCGGCCAGCCAGAGCTGGCGGCTTTCGCCCAGGTTGGCCTGGTACTGCGCAGTGTCCAGCCGGGCCAGCAGTTCACCCTTGCGCACCACCTGGCCGGGCACGACGCGCATTTCCTTGACGATGCCGCCTTCCAGGCTGGTCACCTCCTGCAGCCGGCTCGGTGGCACCACGGCGCCGCGCGCCTGCACCGCCACGTCGAGCAGCGCAAACTGCGCCCACACGCCCGCGACCAGCACGAACAGCACCACCACCGCCACCATGGCCGCCACGGTGCGGCGCGGGCCGCGGTCGGGGTCGGTGTAGGCCGGCGGCAGCGGCCGCACTTCGGTCACTCCACTCGCACCACTCACGTCAGTCGCGCTGCTCACGCCACACCCCCCACGGTGACCGGGCCGCGCAGCGTGGCGCCGCCGTCGTCGGCGGGCGCCGGCCGCGGTTCCTCGGGCGCGCGCTGCTGCGACAAGGCCTTCAGCACTTCGTCACGCGGGCCGTCGGCCACGATGCGACCGCGGTCCATCACGATCAGGCGGTCGACCAGCGCCAGCATCGCCATGCGGTGCGTCACCAGCACGATGGTGGTGTCGGGCAGCGCGCGCAGGCGGCCGATCAGCTTCTGCTCGGTGGCCGGGTCCACCATCGAACTGGGCTCGTCCAGCAGCACCAGGCGCGGCCGCATCAGCAGCGCGCGTGCAATCGCCACCAGCTGGCGCTGGCCGCCCGAGAGCCGCTCGCCGCGCTCGCCCACCTGGGTGGCCACGCCGCCGGGCAGCTGGGTGATGACCTCGTCGAGGCAGGCGCCACGCATGGCGGCCAGCAGCGCCTGGTCGTCGGCCTGCACGCGGCCCAGTTCCACGTTCTCGCGCAGCGAACCGTGGAACAGCGTCACGTCCTGCGGCACATAGCCGATCTGGCGGCGCAGGCTCAGCGGCTCCAGCTGCGTGACCACCAGGTCGTCGATGAGCACGCTGCCGCTGTCGGGCGCGTACTGGTTCAGCATCAGCTTGAGCACCGTGCTCTTGCCCGAGCCCAGCTTGCCGATGATGCCCACCCGTTCGCCCGGGTGGATGCGCAGGTTCATGCGCTCGATCACCGCTGGCTGCTTGGGGTAGGCGAAGTCGACATCGCGGAACTCCACCGCCCCCGAAAGCGGCGGCGCCTGCAGGCTGGCCGCGGCCTCGTCGGTCTCGGCGGTCATGATCTTCTCCAGCGCGTCGAAGCTCAGCTTGGTCTGCTCCCAGCGCACCACCAGGTTGGCCAGTTGCCCGGCCGGCGCCAGGGCACGCCCGGTGAGCAGGCTCACGGCGATGATCTGACCCAGCGTGAGCGCGTTCTCGGCCATCAAAATGGCGCCGCCGCCCACCACCGCCACGGTGGCCAGCGACATGACCATGGCATTGGCATAGTTCACGCGCGCCATCAGCTCGCGCGTCTGCAGCGTATTCATCGCGATGGCCTGCGTGAGGCCCTCCCACTTGCGGCGGCTCCAGGCCTCGGCGCCCAGCGCCTTCACCGTGTCCAGCCCGTTCATGGTTTCGAACAGGTGGGCGGTGCGCTGCGAACCCTCGCGCATGCCTTCGGAAACGTGGCGCCGCAGCGGCCCGCGCGCCACCCAGGCAATGCCCAGCAGCAGCGGAATGCACACCAGCGGCACCATCACCAGCCAGCCGCCCACCAGCGCGATGACGGCCAGGAACAGCAGCATGAACGGCAGGTCGCCCAGCACGGTGAGCGTGGCGGTGGCGAAGAAGTCGCGCACGGCCTCGAAGTCGCGCACGGTATTGGCCAGCACCCCGCCCGAAGCCGGCCGGCCGGCCGCGCGCATGCCCAGGCACTGCGCAAACACGCGCGAAGACAGCGCAATGTCGATGCGCCGGGCCGCGCTTTCCAGCAGGTGGCTGCGCAGCAGCCGCATCACGAATTCGAAACCCATGATCAGCAGCGCCGCGGTGCTCAGCACGGCCAGGCTGTTGAGCGCGTTGTTGGGGATCACGCGGTCGTACACCGCCATGGCGTAGAACGGCACCAGGGCGCCGAAGATATTGATCACCATCG
>JAABPT010000411.1 GCA_011391855.1 Burkholderiales bacterium | reverse complement strand
GTCGCCGTCGGCCTCGGTGAGCGCCTTCTTGCATTCCATCATCGGCGCATCGGTCTTGGCGCGCAGTTCGGCCACCATGCTTGCAGTGATTGCGGGCATCGTTCTCTCCATGAAAGTGGGTCGCCCGCCGGACTTTGGCGCGAGCGTGTCGCGGCCCGGCGGCGGAAGCGGCGCTGCGGCGCACTCGGCGCCGCAGCCACGGGAATCAGCGGTCAGGCTTCTTCGTTGACTTCGACGAATTCGTCGCCGCCGGCCACCGCCTGCACCACCTCGGTGGTGGCGTTGGCCTTGCCTTCCAACACGGCGTCGGCCACGGCGCGGGCATACAGCGCCACGGCCTTGGCCGAGTCGTCGTTGCCGGGGATGACGTAGTCGATGCCGATCGGCGAGTGGTTGGTGTCAACGATGCCGATCACCGGGATGCCCAGCTTCTTGGCTTCGGCCACTGCGATCTTGTGGAAGCCGACGTCGATGACGAACATGGCGTCGGGCAGCGCGCCCATGTCCTGGATGCCGCCGATGTCCTTCTCGAGCTTGGCCAGCTCGCGGTCGAACATGAGCGCTTCCTTCTTGATCATGGCTTCGGTGCCCGCTTCCTTGGTCACCTGCATGTCCTTGAGCTTCTTCAGCGAGCCCTTGACCGTCTTGAAGTTGGTCATCATGCCGCCGAGCCAGCGCTGGTCGACGTAGGGCATGCCGCAACGCTGCGCTTCCAGCGCGATGACCTCGCGCGCCTGGCGCTTGGTGCCGATCATCAGGATGGTGCCGCGCTTGCTGGAGAGCTTGCGCACGAACTTCATCGCTTCCTCGAAGAGCGGCTGCGTCTTCTCGAGGTTGATGATGTGGATCTTGTTGCGATGGCCGTAGATATACGGGGCCATCTTGGGGTTCCAGAAGCGGGTCTGGTGTCCGAAATGGACGCCCGCTTCCAGCATTTCACGCATGGAGACAGTCATGGAAACTCCGAAGGTTGAGTCTAGAATCCCGCCGCTGAATCGCTGGCCGCGGGGCTTTTCCTGCAAGGAACACCACGCGTCGCAACGACACCTGTCGGTTCGGTCGGGTTCGCGATTTGTCTGCCTCTGAAAAGCACGAAACAGGGGCGGCGAACGAAGCGAGGCAACGGCACCGCACCACTCGATTTCCCAACCTCGTTCGAGGCAAACCTGCAGATATTAGCACGCGGCCCGCAACGGGCCGGAGCCTGACGATGCGCGTCGCCGTGGTCGGCGCCGGCATCGTGGGCGTCACCACCGCCTACGAGCTGGCCGCCCTGGGCCTGGAGGTCACCGTCTTCGAACGCCGCAACAGCGTGGCCGCCGAGGCGAGCTTCGCCAACGCCGGCGTCGTGGCCGCGGGCTGTGTCGCGCCTTGGGCCGCGCCGGGCATGCCGGGGCAGCTGCTGCAGGGCCTGCTGAGCCCTCATTCGTCCCTGCGATTCGGCGGTTGGAACGCGTGGTCGCACCTGTCCTGGATGTGGCGCTGGTGGCGCTCCTGCCGGCCGCAGGTGCATGCGGCGAACCGGGCGGCGCTGCAGCGCCTGGTCCAGGTCAGCCAGGAACGGCTGCTGGAACTGACCCGCGTGCTGCGCCTGGACTTCCAGCAGATGCCCGGCTTCCTGGTGCTGTTGCGCACTGCGCGCGACCTGGCGCGCGCGCAGCGCGGGTTGGCGCTGCTGCGCGAAGCCGGTGTCGCACACGACGTGGTGGACGCGGCGCGTTGCCGGCAGATCGAGCCGGGCCTCAACCCAGAAACCGCGCTGGCCGCCGCGATCCACCTGCCGCACGACGGCGTGGGCAACTGCCGCCATTTCGCACACCTGCTCAAGACCGAAGCCCAGCGACTGGGGGCGCGCTATTGCTTTGATGCCGACGTGCGCCGCCTGGCGCCAGGCGCCCGTCCGGCGCTCACCGCCGGAGACGGCCAGCACCACCAGTTCGACGCGATCGTGCTGTGCGCCGGCGTGCAGGCCAATGCGCTGCTGGCGTCGATCGGCCTGAAGCTGCCGCTGGCGCCGATCCACGGCTATGCGGTGACGGCGCCGGTGCGGCATGTCGACGGCCACCCGCCGCTGGGTCCGCGCGCTGCGCTGATGGACGAAACCCACCAGGTCGCCATCACGCGGCTGGGCCAGCGCATCCGGGTCGCCGGCCTGGCCGAAGTCGGCGGCCGGCTCGACCACATCGACCCCGACGCCGTGCGCACGCTCTACCGCGTCCTCGACGACTGGTTCCCCGGCGCCGCACTCACGCGCAACGCGCAGCACTGGAAGGGTGCGCGACCGATGCTGCCCGACGGCCCACCGGTGCTTGGCGACAGCGGCGTGCCCGGCATCTGGCTGAACCTGGGCCACGGCGCCAGCGGCTGGGCACTGGCCTGCGGTTCGGCGCGCGTGCTGGCCGAAGTGGTGGCCGGGCGCGAGGCGCCGCTCGACCTTTCCGGGCTCACGGCCGCACGCCTGCGTTGAGGCTGGCGCATGCGCGCGTGCCTGCGCGCACCGCTCAGCGCAGCGCGACAATCGCGGCATGAGCCCGCACGGCGGCATCACCCGCATCTCACCCACCGGCGGCCCCTGGCCGCTGCACGACGCCCAGGCGTCACGCGCTGCAGAACAGGCGGCCCTGGCGCTGCACGCACCGCATGTGCTGATGGAGCGTGCCGGACTGGCCGTTGCCCGGCTGGCCCTGGCCTGGGCACCGCGGGCACGGCGGGTGCAGGTGCTGGCCGGCCCGGGCAACAACGGCGGTGACGGTTTGGTCGCGGCACGCCACCTGCACGCGGCTGGCGTGGCCGTGCGCGTCAGCCTGCTGGGCGATCCCATGCGCCTGCCGGCCGACGCGGCGCAGGCGCTGAGCGATGCGCAGCAAGCCGGTGTGGCCATCGACATGGGCAACCTCGACATGGGCAACCTCGACAGGAGCGAGGCCGACCTGTTCATCGATGCGTTGCTCGGTATCGGCGCGGCGCGCGCGCCACAAGGCGCCATCGCCGCGGCCATCGCAGCCATGAACGAGGTGCAAGCACCGGTGCTGGCCGTCGACCTGCCTTCGGGTCTGCACCCCGACACCGGCGCCCTGCTCGGCGCCGCCGCCGTGCGCGCCGACGTCACGCTGGCGCTGCTCACCGTCAAGCCGGGATGCTGCACGGGCCATGGCCGAGACCGGTCCGGCGAAATCTGGCTCGACACGCTGGGCGTGAAGGCGGATGCGCCGACGGCCTGGCTGAGCGGCCCACCGGCTCCGCCGCTGCGCCGGCATGCCGCGCACAAGGGCAGTTTCGGCGACGTGGCCGTGGTGGGCGGCGCAGCCGGCATGGTGGGTGCCGCGTGGTTGGCAGCCAGCGCCGCCCTGGCCGCGGGAGCCGGGCGCGTCTACTGCAGCCCGCTCGACCCGCAGGCCGTGCTGCTCGACCCGGCGCGGCCGGAGTTGATGGGGCGCACCGCCTGGTGGCAGTCGCCGCCGGCGCTGCTGGCCCAGACCACGGTGGTCTGCGGCTGCGGCGGCGGCGAGGCAGCGCGCGCCGCGCTGCCACCGCTGCTGTCGCATGCGGCGCGGTTGGTGCTCGACGCCGATGCGCTGAATGCGCTGGCCGCCGATCCCGCGCTGCAACCGCTGTTGCGCGCCCGCGCCGCGCGCGGGCTGGCCACGCTGCTCACGCCGCACCCGCTGGAAGCCGCGCGACTGCTGCAAACGGGCAGTGCCGAAGTGCAGCGCGACCGCCTGGCAGCGGCTCGGCAATTGGCCGCCGACACCGGCGCGACCGTGCTGCTGAAGGGTTCGGGCAGCGTGATCGCGGCCGCCGGACGACTGCCGCACTTCAACCCGACGGGCAACGCCGCACTGGCCACGGCCGGCACTGGCGACGTGCTCGCGGGCTGGGCCGCCGGGCTGTGGGCACAGCAGCCGAAAGCCGAGGCCGCCGACGTGGCCGCGGCGGCCGCCTGGCAGCATGGCCGCGCGGCGGATCTGTTCGCACGGGCCGGCAACACGGGTCCACTGCGCGCCGCCGATCTGGTGGAAGCGCTGGTCCGCCTGCCCGCGGCCTGACCGGCGCCGGCACACGCTGAACGGTGCCACAAGGCGCTGAGAGCCAGTCTGCAGCGCGCTTGGGCGCGCAGTGCAAACTGCGCGGCACTTCAGTGCCAAGACCTGCCTGCAGCACTCCTCAGAGCCCAGTTCCAGCCTGAGGCGCTCTTCAGCGCCGAGTGCGAGAGCTTGCGGCGCCTTTCAGCGCCGCGTGCGCGGCTTGGGAGCCGGCCTCTGCGCACCGGGCTTGCGCGACCGCCCGCCGCCTTCCGCCGCCCCCTTGCTGCGGGAGGCGCGCGACGCCGTCTTCACCGCGCGGTCGGTGGCTCGCACGCCGGCCAGCTCCTCCACGGCCGAGCCCGGCGCGCGGGCCTTGTCGCTGCGCGCCAGCGGCCGCTCGCCCTCGCCTTCGCGCACGATGCGGAAGTCGATCTTGCGGCCGTCCAGGTCGACGCGGCTGACCTGCACCCGCACGCGCGCGCCCACCGCGTAGCGGATGCCCGTGCGTTCGCCGCGCAGTTCCTGGCGCGCTTCGTCGAAGCGGTAGTACTCGCCGCCGAGCTCGGTGATGTGCACCAGGCCTTCGACATACAGCGCGTCCAGCGTCACGAAGAGGCCGAAGCTCGTCACCGCGCTCACGGTGCCGGAGAATTCCTCGCCAAGGTGTTCGCGCATGTAGCGGCACTTGAGCCAGGCCTCGACGTCGCGGCTGGCTTCGTCGGCGCGGCGTTCGTTGGCGCTGCAATGCGCGCCCACCGATTCCCACAGCGCCATCTCCTGCGACAAGGGCTTGGCCGGCTTGTGAGCCACCTTGCCGCCGCGCCGCAGCTCGGGCACACGCGTGTGCTCGCTGGGCACCAGGTGGTAGCGGCGCGAACCCAGCAGCGCCTTGATGACGCGGTGCACCAGCAGGTCGGGGTAGCGCCGGATCGGACTCGTGAAGTGCGTGTAGGCGCCGTAGGCCAGGCCGAAGTGCCCGGCGTTGGTGGCGGTGTAGATAGCCTGCTGCATGGAGCGCAGCAGCATGGTGTGGATCTGCGTCGCGTCGGGCCGTTCCTGGGTGGCCTGCGCGATGGCCTGGTACTCGCCCGGCGCCGGGTCGTCACTCAGGTGCAGGCCGATGCCCAGGGCCTTCAGGTAACCCTGCAGGATCACCCGCTTCTCGGGCGTGGGGCCTTCGTGCACGCGGAACAGGCTGGGGTGCTCGCCGGCGGTGATGAATTCGGCCGCGCACACGTTGGCCGCCAGCATGGATTCTTCGATGAGCTTGTGCGCCTCGGTGCGCGTGCGCGGCACGATCTTCTCGATGCGGCCGCTCTCGTCGCAGACGATCTGCGTCTCGGTGGTCTCGAAGTCCACCGCGCCGCGCTGCGCGCGCTGCTTGAGCAAGGCGCGGTAGACCTCGTGCAGGTGCAGCAGGTGCGGCACGAGATCGGGCCGCTTGTGCGCCTCGGGTCCGCGCGTATTGGCCAGGATCGCCGCCACTTCCGTGTACGTCAGCCGTGCGTGCGAATTGATGATCGCCGGGTAGAACTGATAGGCGTCGATGCGGCCGTCGCTGTCCACGACCATGTCGCAGACCATCGCCAGCCGGTCCTGCTCGGGGTTCAGCGAACACAGGCCGTTGGACAGCTTCTCCGGCAGCATGGGGATCACACGGCGCGGGAAGTAGACCGAGGTGGCGCGCTCGTAGGCGTCGTCGTCGATCGGTTCGCCGGGCTTCACGTAGTGGCTCACATCGGCAATGGCCACCAGCAGGCGCCAGCCTTCCAGTGCCGTCTTGCCGCGGCCGCGCTTGAACGGCTCGGCATAGACCGCGTCGTCGAAGTCGCGCGCGTCTTCGCCGTCGATGGTGACCAGCGGCACGTCGGTGAGGTCGACGCGGTGCTTGCGGTCGACGGCGCGCAGGCGCTCGGGCAGCGCCGCCGCCGCGGCCAGCGTCTCGGCCGAGAACTGGTGCGGCACTTCGTACTTGCGCACCGCGATCTCGATCTCCATGCCGGCGTCGTCGATCTCGCCCAGCACCTCGGCCACTCGGCCCACCGGCTGCGAGTGCAGCGAGGGCGGCTCGGTCAGTTCCACCGACACCACCTGCCCCACCGCGGCGCTGGCGGTGGCGTTCTTCGGGATCAGGATGTCCTGGCCGAAGCGGCTGTCTTCGGGCGCCACCACCCACTGCCCGCCTTCGTGCAGCAGGCGGCCGATGATGGGTGTCTTGCGGCGCTCCAGGATGTCGAGCACGCGGCCTTCGGGGCGGCCCTTGCGGTCCAGCCGCAGCACGCGCACGCGCACCCGGTCGCGGTGCAGCACGCTGCGCATTTCCTGCGGAGAGAGGTAGATGGCGGGGTCGCCGTTGTCGGGAATGACGAAGCCGTGGCCGTCGCGATGACCCTCGACGCGGCCGTCCACTTCACCCGCCAGGGCGGGGCCGGCAGCCGAAGAGCTTGAAGTCGATATTTCTTTGATGATAGAATCCTTGGTTTTTGAAATCCTGACCACTTTGGTGGGCAGGATCACCTGCCCAGGTGGCGGAATTGGTAGACGCACTAGTTTCAGGTACTAGCGCTTAACGGCGTGGGGGTTCGAGTCCCTTCCTGGGCACCAATCAAATGAATGGCCGGCACGAAAGTGTCGGCCATTTTCATTTTCAGACCGCAAACTTCTTCGCCAACCCTTCCGGACGCAGGCCGTCGTATTCCTCGAACGGCTGGTGGATCCAGGGGCTGGTGGGCAGGCTCTCCACGTAGTAGTCGGGGAGGTAGGTCGAGACGCCCTTGACCCAGATCACCGCGGCGCGCAGCTCCTGGATCGACGGCATGCCGCGCAACCGCTCGACCACCGCGCGCAGCGTGTGGCCGGTGTCGGCCAGGTCGTCGACCAGCAGCACGCGGCCGGCCACCTCGCCCTTGGGCATGGTGATGTACTTGGCCAGGTCCAGCCGGCCCTGGATGGTGCCGGCCTCGGCACGGTAGGAGCTGGTGGACATGATCGCCAGCGGCTTGTCGAACACGCGCGAGAGCACGTCGCCCGGCCGCATGCCGCCGCGCGCCAGGCACAGGATCTGGTCGAACTCCCAGCCCGAGTGGTGCACCTTCAGCGCCAGCCGCTCGGTCAGCAGGTGGTACTCGTCCCAGGACACGTACAGGTGCTTGCCGTCGTCGGTGAGCATGTTCGCGGTCTCCTCGTTGTGCTTCGTCTTCAGGCGCGGAACGGATGCCGCAGCAGGATGGTGTGCACGCGGTCGGGACCGGTGGACACCATGTCGATGGGCACGCCGATCAAGGCCTGCATGCGCTCCAGGTAGCGGCGCGCATTCAGCGGCAACTGCTCCCAGTTGGTCAGGCCCGCCGTGATGTCGCTCCAGCCCGGCAGCGTTTCGTACACCGGCCGGCAGGCGACGATCTCGTCGGCGTCCAGCGGCAGGATGTCGACCACGCGACCGTCGAGTTCGTAGCCGGTGCAGATATGGATCTCGGGCAGGCCGTCGAGCACGTCGAGCTTGGTGATGCACAGGCCCGAGACGCCGTTGATGATCATGCTGCGCTTCAGTGCCGCGGCGTCCAGCCAGCCGCAGCGCCGCGCACGGCCGGTGACGACGCCGCGCTCCTGGCCGACCGTGCTGAGGTGGTGGCCCACCGTGCCGGGCTGGTCGATGTCCAGCTCGGTCGGGAACGGGCCGCCACCGACGCGCGTGGTGTAGGCCTTGGTGATGCCCAGGATGTAGTGCAGCTGCCCGGGGCCCAGCCCCGAGCCGGCCGCCGCGTTGCCGGCCACACAGTTGCTTGAGGTCACATACGGATAGGTGCCGTGGTCGATGTCGAGCAGCGTTCCCTGTGCGCCTTCGAACAGCAGGTTCTCGCCGCGCAGGTGAGCCTGGAACAGCCGGTAGCCGACATCGGCCATCAGCGGCTTGATCTGGTCGGCGGCACGCAGCGCGTCGTCCAGCATCGGCTGCAGCGGCAAGGGCTTGCTGCCCAGCACGCCGACGAGTTCGGCGTTGTGCAGCTCCAGCAGTTCCGCCAGCTTGGCCTCGAGCCGCGCCGGGTGCTTGAGGTCCTGCACGCGCAGCGCGCGGCGCGCCACCTTGTCCTCGTAGGCCGGGCCGATGCCCTTGCCGGTGGTGCCGATCTTGCCGCTGCCGCTGCTTTCGCGCCGCGCCTCGCGCGCACGGTCGATCTCGACGTGGAAGGGCAGAATCAGCGGGCACGATTCACTGAGAAACAGCCGCGAACGCACGTCCACGCCGAGCTGCTCGATGCGCTCGATCTCCAGCAGCAGGTGCGCCGGGTCGACGACCACGCCGTTGCCGATATAGCAAGCCACGCCTTCACGCATGACGCCCGAGGGAATCAGCTGCAGCGCCGTCTTGCGGCCGTTGATGACCAGCGTGTGGCCGGCGTTGTGGCCGCCCTGGAAGCGCACCACGCCTTGCGCGTGGTCGGTGAGCCAGTCGACGATCTTGCCCTTGCCCTCGTCGCCCCATTGGGTGCCGACGACGACAACGTTGCGGCCGGCGCGGGGCGGGATGGCTGCTTGCATGGTTCGGTGGTCCTTGGTTGAATCAGGGTGCAGGTATTGCTGCAGTGTCGACGCTGCGCAGCACCCAGCGGCCGTCGACCGCGACGAGCTCGCGGTCGCACTCGAAGGCGGCGGTCTCGGGTTCCTGGCCGGGCAGCACGGAGAGAACGGTCTCGCCGGACGTACGCAGGCGCCGCACCGCCTTGCGCAGCTCGGGGTCCTCGCCCCAGGGGGCGCGGATGGCGGTCGGCACCGGCGTGGCAGCCGCCACCTCGGCCAGGGTCTTGAGGTCGAGGCTGAAACCCACCGCCGGCCGGTTGCGGCCGAAGATCGCGCCCACTTCGTCGTAGCGGCCGCCGCGCGCCAGCGCATCACTGCAGCCGGCGCCATAGACGGCAAAGCGCGGGCCGCTGTAGTAGGCGTAGCCGCTCATGTCCGAAAGGTCGAAGCCGGTCCGCAGTTCTGGATGGGCCAGCCGCAGGTGCGTGGCCAGCCACTGCAGTTCGTCCAGCGCCTGGCGCACCAGCGGCCGCGTCGGCAACTGGCGGCGCGCTTCGTCCAGTACCTCGTCGCCGCCGTACAGCCGCAGCAAGGCCTGCAGGGCCTGGCGCGCCTCCTCGGGCGCGCCGCGTGTGAGCGCAGCCACGGCCGGCGCGTCCTTCTCCGAGAGGGCCAGCGCCACGTCCTGCAGTTGAGCAGCGTCCAGCGGCACGCCCGCGAATACGCCACGCAGCACGCGCGCATCGGCCAGGTCGATCACCGGCTGCGTGACGCCGGCCAGCTGCAGGCAGTCCAGCGCCAGCTCGGCCGCCTCGAGGTCGGCTTCCAGCCCGGCGTGGCCGAAGATCTCGGCCCCGAACTGCAGCGGCTCACGCGTCGCGGCCAGTCCGGCCGGCCGCGTGTGCAACACCGGCCCGCAATAGCACAGGCGGGTGACGCCCTGTCGGTTCAGCAAATGCGCGTCGATGCGCGCGGCCTGTGCCGTAGTGTCGGCACGCAGCCCCAGCGTGCGGCCGCTGAGCTGGTCGACGAGCTTGAAGGTCTTCAGGTCGAGCTCGCGCCCGGTGCCCGACAGCAGCGACTCCAGGTGCTCCAGCAGCGGCGGCATCACGAGTTCGAAACCGTAACCACGCGCCCGGTCGAGCAGGCCGCGCCTCAGGTCTTCGATGCGCCGGGCCTGCGTCGGCAGGACATCGGCGATGTGCTCTGGCAGCAGCCAAGCAGAGAGCATGAAATGCACCGGTGTTGAAACCGGCATTGTACGGGGCGCACCGCCAACGCCCCGATCTCGCGGCGCTGTGGCAGCTCAGCGCCAGATGGCCAGCAGCACCAGGCCGATCACCATGCTGGTGAGACCCAGGAAACGGATCTGCCCGTCGGACATCTGCGTCGCGCGCTCGAACATGGCGCGCCAGCGGCCCGGACTCAGGAAGGGCAGCAGCCCCTCGAACACCAGCATCAAGGCCAGTGCACCGAGCAGCAGGTCGCCCATGAACGAACCGGCTCCGGGCTGGACTGAAGATTGCCGAGTCCGCCCTACTTGCCCTGCATGCCGCCGCGCATGGCACGGAAAAACTCGCTGCTCGGGTCGAGCACCATCATGTCACTGCGTTCGCGGAAGCTCGCGCGGTAGGCCTCCAGGCTGCGATAGAACTGCGCAAACTGGGGATCGCGGCCGAAAGCGTCGGCATACAGCGCCGACGACCGGGCGTCGCCCTCGCCCTTGACCTTCTGCGCGTCGCGATACGCCTCGGCAACGATCACCTCGCGCTGCCGGTCGGCGTCGGCGCGAATCTTCTCGCCGTCGGCGGCGCCCTGCGAGCGCAGTTCGTTGGCCACCTGCTTGCGCTCGGATTCCATGCGCCGGTAGACCGAGTCGGTGATGTCGGCCACGAAGTCCACGCGCTTGATGCGCACGTCGACGATCTCGATGCCGAAGTCCTTCGCTTCCTCGATCAGCCGGGTCTTCACGTCGTTCATGACCTTTTCGCGTTCGGTGGCCAGCACGCTGGTCACGTTGCGCTTGGTGATCTCCTCGTTGAAGGCCGCCTGCACCACCGGCGCCAGGCGGTTTTCCAGGTTGCGGAAGTCGGCGCCGTTGTTGCGGATGAACTGCCGCGGCTCGGCAATGCGCCACTTCACCAGCCAGTCGATGACCAGGCTCTTCTTCTCGGCGGTGAAGATGGGCCGCGTCTCCGGGCTGTCCAAGGTCTGCACGCGCTTGTCCAGGAACACCACGTTCTGGAACGGCGGCGGCAGCTTGAACTTCAGCCCAGGCTCGGTGATGACTTCCTTGATCTCGCCCAGGGCGTAGACCACGCCGACCTGGCGCTGGTCGACGACGAACAAGGTGCTGGCGGCGATCATCAGCACGACCAGTGCGCCGGCGACGGCGAGTCCGATGCGGTTCATATTCATGCGTCCTGCCATTCAGCGCCCCTCGCGGTCGCGCGTGCGCGAGCCGTCGCGGGAGCGGATGTCCACACTTTGGGTGCCTGTCGGGTCGACCGAGCTCGGCGACGGAACGTTGGCCGGCGCGGCGGCGCTCACCGGCGCGCCGCTTTGCTGCAGCAGCTTGTCCAGCGGCAGGTACAACAGGTTGGAACCGGCACGACTGTCGACCATGATCTTGGTGACGTTGGAATACACCTGCTGCATGGTCTCGAGATACAGGCGGTCGCGCGTCACGGCTGGCGCACGCTGGTACTCGGTGAGCACCGAGCGGAAGCGCTGTGCATCACCTTCGGCCTGGGCGATGACGCGCGCCTTGTAGCCTTCCGCCTCTTCGAGCAGGCGCGCCGCGGTGCCGCGCGCCTTCGGGATCACGTCGCTGGCGTAGGCCTGACCTTCGTTCTTGAAGCGGTCGCGGTCGGCACCGGCCTTCAGCGCGTCGTTGAAGGCCGCCTGCACCTGGTCGGGCACGAAGACGTTCTGCACGTTGACGTTGGAGATCACGATGCCGGCCTTCAAGCGGTCGAGCTGCGACTGGATCGACTTCACCAGGTCGGCGGCGATGGCGTCTCGCTGTTCATACAGCACCTGATCGACCTTGCTGCGGCCGACGATTTCGCGCACGGCCGACTCAGCGGCCATGACCACGGCCTCGTCGGGGCGGAAATTCTCGAACAGGTAGGCGCGCGCGTCGGCACGGCGGTACTGCACGACGAAGCGGATGTCGACGATGTTCTCGTCCTGCGTCAACATCGAAGAGTCGCGCAGCCCGGTGGCCTGCACCACGGCATTGCGCCCCACTTCCACCGACTGCAGCTGCGTCACCGCCACCACCTCGTGCGCCTGCACCGGGTAGGGCATGCGCCACTGGAAGCCGGCGTCCTTGGTGTGGCTGTATTTGCCGAAGGTGGTGACCACCGCCTGGTAGCCTTCCTGCACGATGAAGAAGCCGCTGCCGAGCCAGATCAGCAGTGCCACGACGCTGATCAGGCCGGCACCGATGCCGGCGCTCTTCATGTCGGGCTGGAAAGACGGGCCGCCGCCGCCTTCGCCACCCCCGCCGGAACGGCCACCCCCGCCCTTGCCGCCGAACAGGCCGCTCAGCTTGCGGTTGAAGTCGCGCCAGAGTTCGTCCAGGTCGGGCGGGCCGTCGTTGCGGTTGTTGAAGATCAGAACGCCGGGGCCGGAGGGCTGCGCCGGCCGCCGGCGCAAGGCAGCCGCCAGCCAAGCGCGCAACGCCTCCGCGGCGTCACCGAGCCGGGAAAGAAAACGGGGGGATTCAGGGTCACGCATGCTGGTGCGGGGGTAGTGCCGAGGCCGCTGCGGCGGCCTCCGGCGGGACGACAGAAACAGAACTGCCAGATGGGGTGGCGCCGGCCGCGTTCAAGTGCGCCAGGGCCACTTCGGCGATCGCCTGCCGCAGCCGCGGCACGCCCTGACCGGTGCGCGCGCTGACGAAGACGCGCTGGCGCCGCACGCCGGAGTGCACTTCGATGAAGTCGGCTTCCTCGCGCGGCTGGCGCGAGGCTTCGAGCAGGTCGCACTTGTTGTACACAAGCAATTGCGGCACGTCGGCAGCGCCGATTTCCTGCAGCACGCGGCCGACGTCGGCCTGCTGTTCGGCCAGGTGCGGGCTGGCGGCGTCGATGACGTGCAGCAGCAGGTCGGCGTCGGCCGCCTCCTGCAGCGTGGCGGCAAAGGCATCCACCAGCTTGTGCGGCAGGTCGCGGATGAAACCCACGGTGTCCGACAGCGACACCGAGGCCTGCGCCTCACCCAGCCACAGCGCGCGCGTGGTGGTGTCCAGCGTGGCGAACAGCTGGTCGGCGGCGTAGGCACGTGCCTTCACGAGCGCGTTGAAGAGTGTCGATTTGCCCGCATTGGTGTAGCCCACCAGCGAGATGCGGAAGGTGCCGCGGCGCTCGCGCGCCTTGCGTTGCGTGCCGCGCTGGCGCTTGACCTTCTCCAGCCGCTCCTTCACCGACTTGATGCGGTCGCCGATCATGCGCCGGTCGAGTTCGATCTGCGCCTCGCCGGGGCCGCCGCGCGTGCCGATGCCGCCTTGCTGGCGTTCCAGGTGCGACCAGCGCCGCACCAACCGCGTGGCCATGTACTGCAGCCGCGCCAGTTCCACTTGCAACTTGCCTTCGTGGCTTTGCGCTCGGTCGGCGAAGATGTCCAGGATGAGCGAGGTGCGGTCGGCCACCGGCACGCCCAGGTGGCGCTCCAGGTTGCGCTGCTGTGCCGGCGACAGCGCCTGGTCGAAGATCACGCCGTGCGCCG
Organism: Burkholderiales bacterium; assembly: GCA_011391855.1. Lineage (GTDB taxonomy): Bacteria > Pseudomonadota > Gammaproteobacteria > Burkholderiales > Burkholderiaceae_C > Rubrivivax. The sequence continues at coordinate 4,012 of JAABPT010000411.1, read as the reverse complement.
AAGTGGCGGCGACGAGTGCCTTGATCTCGTCGGCCTTGCCCGAGCCGACGAAGAGCGCCGGGTCGGGTGCGCGGCGACGCGCGGTCACGCGCGCCACCGCCAGGTCGCCGGCGGACTCGGCAAGCAGCGCGAGTTCGTCGAGCGTGGCATCGAAGGAGGGGTCGCCGCCGATATCGACGCCGACGAGCACCGCACGTGTGGGCTCGGCGCCGCGCGGCACGGCGGGGGCGGAAGGGGAACTCAAGGCTGCTGGCAGTCTGCGGCGCGCATCAGGCCGTTTCGCTGCTCTCGGCGGCGTGGAAATTGACGGCGCGGCTGGGCACCACGGTGGAGATGGCGTGCTTGTAGACCATCTGCGTCACGGTGTTGCGCAGCAGCACCACGTATTGGTCGAAGGACTCGATGTGGCCCTGGAGCTTGATGCCGTTGACGAGGTAGATCGACACCGGCACATGCTCCTTGCGCAGCAGGTTCAAAAAGGGGTCCTGCAAAAGTTGGCCTTTGTTGCTCACGATATGCTCCGTGATGAGTGGGGGAAGCCAGGCACGTTATCACAGCACTGCCGTACGGCGCCGGGCCAGTGGCATAGGCTCAATTGGCCTTTTCGTCGAAGGGGTTGGCTGCGGACCGCATCTCGATGCGCACCGGTGTGCCCACCAGCTTGAAGTGCTCGCGCAGCCGGCCTTCGAGGAAGCGCTTGTAGCTTTCGGGCACGCGGTCCAGCGAGGTGCCGTGGATCACCACCAGCGGCGGGTTCATGCCGCCCTGGTGCGCATAACGCATCTTCGGCCGGAAGCGGCCGTCGCGGCGCGGCGCCTGGTGCTCGGCGGCTTCGTGCACCAGTCGCGTCAGCACCGGCGTGGGCATCTTGACGGTGGCCGAGGCATGGGCCTGCAGGATGGCCTTCCACAGCGCCGTCAGCCCCGTGCGGCGAATGGCCGAGATGTGCAGCACCGGCGCGTATTTCAGGAACGACAGCCGGTTTTCGATGGAGCGCTGCAGCGTCTGGCGCTGGTAGTCATCGGTGGCGTCCCACTTGTTCACCGCCAGCACCACGGCGCGGCCCGACTCCAGGATGTAGCCCGCGATGTGCGCGTCCTGGTCGCTCACGCCCTGCGTGGCGTCGAGCAGCAGCACCACCACGTGGGCGTCGGCCACCGCCTGCAGCGTCTTGACGACCGAGAACTTCTCGATCGCCTCGAAGACCTTGCCGCGGCGGCGCAGCCCGGCGGTGTCGATGAGCTCGAACTGGCGGCCGTCGCGCTCGAAGGGCACGTGGATGGCGTCGCGCGTGGTTCCGGGCTGGTCGAAGGCCACCAGGCGTTCCTCGCCCAACCAGGCATTGATGAGCGTGCTCTTGCCCACGTTGGGGCGCCCGGCCACCGCCAGTCGCACCGGGGCATCCGCATTCTCCTCGGCGTCCTCGTCTTCGGGAAAGCCTTCCAGCGCCGCTTCCAGCAGGCTGCGGATGCCCTGACCGTGCGCCGAGGAGATGGGGTGCGGCGCGCCGATGCCGAGTTCGAAGAACTCGCCCAGCAGCGGCGACTCCGTCATGCCCTCGGCCTTGTTGGCCGCCAGCAGCACGCGCTTTTGCTGCGTGCGCAAGTAGCGGGCAATATCGTGGTCCTGCGCCGACAGTCCGCCGCGCACGTCGACGACGAAGATCACCGCATCCGCCTCGGCCACCGCCTGCCGCGTCTGCTTGGCCATCTCGGCCACCACGCCGGTGGGCTTGTCGGGCTCGAAGCCGCCGGTGTCGACGACGATGAATTCGCGCCCGCCCAGGCGGGCGTTGCCGTAGTGGCGGTCGCGCGTGAGGCCGGCGAAGTCGGCCACGATGGCGTCGCGGCTCTTGGTGATGCGGTTGAACAGCGTCGACTTGCCGACGTTGGCGCGGCCGACGATGGCGATGACGGGTTTCATCAGTTGGGGCGGAAGGCGAACAGCCCGCCCTTCTGGGTGACGACGAGCAGCGTATTGCCCCCCAGCACCGGCGTGCCCACCACCGGCGTGCCGTCGGTGCGCAGTTGCAGTTGCGCCTCACCGGTCTCGGTGGACAGGAAATGCACCACCCCTTCGACGTCACCGAAGGCCACCACCGGCCCCACGACGGTGGCACCGCTGAGTCCGCGGTAGAGCAGCTTCTCGCTGGTCCAGGCCACGTCGCCGTTGTCGGTGCGCCAGGCCGTGATGCGGTCGCTGGCATCGGCGCCGACCATGCGCTGCGCGTCACCGCCGATGGCCTGCACGCCGCCGATATTGCGCGACCACACCAGCGCGCCGCGGCTGGCGTCGGCGCAGGCCACGGCCGACTGGAAGGCGCGGGCGCAGACCAGGTTGCCCACGCGCACCGGCGGGCCCACCAGGTCGGCCAGGCGTTCGACTTCGTTGGTGCCGCGCGGCGAGGCCATCGCCACTTCCCACTGCACGGTGCCGCGCAGTGGGTCCACGCCCGCCAGCCGCGCCCCCTGGGCCACGAGCAAGGTGTTGCGGAAGGCCGCCAGCACGCTGGACTGGGCCAGCGTCAGCGCATCGCCCGGGCGCTGCAGCGTCCACAGCCGGCGGCCGTCGACAGCGTCGAAGGCGTGCACCGCGCGGTCCACGCCCTTGACGAAGACGCGCTCGCCGGCCACCAGCGGCGGCGTCACCACGCTCGAGGGCAGCCGCTTGCGCCACAACTCGCGGCCCTGCTCGAAGGTCACGACCTCGTTGCCGCGCGTTACCACGCTCGTGAAGCGGCCGTCGCTGCCGACTCCGGCGGACAGCGCGCTGCCAGCACTGGCGCGCCAGAGCAAGGCGCCGCTGTCGGCCTGCAGCGCCAGCACATCGCCGTCGCCCGAAGCAACGTAGAACACCCCGCCATGCACCGCCGGCACGAGCGAAAAGCCGACGCGGCTGAGGTTGCTGGCCCAGACCTGGCGGCCGGCGATCTTGGGCTCGACCGCTTCCAGCGGCGTCGGCGGCGGCTTGTCCGACGACGCGCAGCCCGTCAGCCCGGTCAGCCCCGCCAGCCCCGTCAGGACCAGCAGACCCGCAAGCGCCCCAGACCTCACCGGCCGGCTCCGGACGCCGGCGCCTCGGGCGCGGCGCCCAAGGCGGTGAGCTTGGCCTCGACGAGACGGCGGTAGTCGACGCGTTCGCCGATGGCCTGGTAGGCCGCCTGATAGGCGCTGCGTGCTTCGTCGGCCTTGCCCTGGGCGAGCAGGATGTCGCCGCGGCGGTCCTGCACCAGGCCTTCGAAGCCAGGCGTGGTGGCGGCGGCCAGCGTCTTCAGCGCTTCGTCGTATTGCTTGGCCTCGGCCTGCAATGCGGCCAGGCGCAGGCGCGCCACGGTGCGCATCTCCTCTTCGACGGCGTTGTCGGCCACCCACGTGAGCGAGGCCTTGGCGGCGTCGGCCTGGCCCTTGTCGAACTGGGTGCGTGCCGCCAGCAGGCCGCCCTGCTGGGCGTAGGCGGTGCCCGGATAGCGCGCGCTCAGGTCGGCGAAGACGCGGCCGACGCGTTCGGCGTCACCGGCCCGCGCGGCGCGGTCGAGTTCGTCGAACATGGCACCGGCCTTTACCGCCTGGTCGCGCTGGTACCACTGCCAGCCATTCCAGGCCGCGAAGGCGCCCAGCACCAGCACCAGGGCCCAGGTGATGAGGTTGCCCTGCTTGTTCCAGAACGCCTTGAGCGCGTCGAGTTGTTCTTGTTCCTGCAGGTCGAGTTGTGTGGCCATGAGGCTTGCTGTGGTCCGGGCGAAAGGATGGGATTATCTATGGAGGAGTTCGGCCGCCCACGCAGCGGCTTCGGCCAGCGGCCGGGTGGCTTGCGACGCGGTGGCGTCGCGCAGCGGCTTGACGGCCACCAGGCCCTGCGCCAGTTCGTTGGCGCCAAACACCAGCGCCCAGCGCGCGCCGCTGGCGTCGGCGCGCTTGAACTGCGACTTCATGCTGCCGCCGCCGGCATGCATGAGCACCGCCACGCCGGCGGCGCGCAAGGCCTCGCTCACCTGCACGGCCACCGGCAGCGC
>JAABPT010000399.1 GCA_011391855.1 Burkholderiales bacterium | reverse complement strand
GCGGCGTGGGGAAGAGCAGCACGCCGACCTCGTCGCGGTCGTGGCCAGTGACCACCGCGTCCTGCGCCCAGGGCGCCAGGGCCGAGACCACACGCACGCGCAGCGTGCCCACCGAGACCCAGGTGCCGGTGGTGAGCTTGAAATCCTCGGCGACGCGGCCGTTGAAGACCACGCCCTCTTCCGGGTGCGCCTCGTCGGCCAGCCGGCCGGCGTCGCCGATGCAGTAATAGCCCTCGGCGTCGAAGGCCTGCGCGGTGAGCTGCGGCGCGTCGCGGTAGCCGGGGAAGACGCTGACGCCGCGCACGCGCAGTTCGAGCTTCTCGCCGTTGGGCACGAACTTCAGTTCCATGCCCGGCAGCACGCCGCCGATGACACCCGCGCGGTCGAGCCGCCAGTGCGCGCTGGTGATGGCCGGCGAGGTTTCGGTGGAGCCCCAGGAGGTGGTCAACCACACCGGTTCACCGCGCACGCGCAGCGCCAGCGCCTGCAGCCGGTCCCAGGTGGCCTGCGGCAGCGCCGAGCCGGCGTAGAACACCACGCGCAGACGCTCGAAGAAGCGGCGCGCCAGCGTCTCGTCGGCCTCCAGGTGCGGCAGCAGCATGTCCAGCCCGCGCGGCACGTTGAAGTACACGGTGGGCTGCACCTCGCACAGGTTGGCCACCGACTTCTCGATCAGCCCCGGCGCCGGCCGGCCTTCGTCGATGGCCAGCGAACCACCGTTGCGCAGCACCATGTTCAGGTTGTTGTTGGCGCCGAAGGTGTGGCTCCAGGGCAGCCAGTCGGCGAGCACCGGCTTTTCGACGTCCAGGAAACGCCATGCCTGGGCGATCATCTGCTGGTTGGCGCACAGCATGCGGTGGGTATTGATCACCACCTTGGGGTGGCCGGTGGAACCCGACGTGAGCAGGTACTTGGCGTGGCTGTCGGGCGTGATGGCCTCGAAGGCGTCCGTCACCGCCGGGCCCTCGGCGGTGCGTGTCAGGCTGTCGAAGCTCAAAGCGCCGGGGTAACTCTCGGCGCCGTGGCTGAACACCGCCACCGCGTGCAGCCCCGCGCTGGCCAACGGCGGGCCGTAGACCTGGGTGTCGGACGCATAGACGAGCGCCGGCCCCAGCGTATTCAGGATGCCGTGGATCTTGGTGTAGTCGCGCGTCAGGCGGCAGTAGGCGCTGGAAACGGTGCACACCGCGCGGCCGATGTGCATGCCCGCCAGCAGCAGCAGCAGGTGGTCGATGGAGTTGTCGGACAACACGACGATCGGCGCCTGCGGCGCCAGCTTCAGCCCAAGCAGGCTCTGCGCGATGCGACCGACCTGCGCGCGCGTCTGGCCCCAGGTCAGGCGCCGCCAGTCGCCCTGCGGCGTGCGTTCGGCAAAGGCGGGCGCGTCGGGCGTCTCGGCGGCCCAGCGTTCGAGCCAGGCGCCGATGCAGCGTGCATAGGGCTTCAAGGGCTCGGGCGAACGCAGCACGAAACTGCCGTCGTCGAAGCCGATGCGCACCGCACGGCGCGGCGCCAGCCAGCGCGGGTCGTCCATCCAGTCCAGGGCCAAGCCTCACTCCATACACATGTGTATGTGTCTTTCAAAATGATAGGAGCGGGTTTGCCTGCCAGCATCCGGGATTTCCCGCGACCACATACAGCAGTGCATGGCATCATCCGGTGATGAGCGAGTCGCCTCCGCCGCGCATGAAGGCGCCTGCACCCCGCCCGCAGCGGCGGCGCAACGGCGCCGGCGCCACGGCCGAACCCCCGCGCGCATCGCTGACGCCCGAGGCCTGGATCGACGCGGCCACCGGCGTGCTGGTCGACGAAGGCATCGACCACGTGCGTGTGGACGTGCTGGCCGGCCAGCTGGGTGTCACGCGCGGCAGCTTCTACTGGCACTTCCGCGACCGCGAGGACCTGCTGCGCCGTGTGCTGCAGGCCTGGCGCGAACGCGCCACCGAACAGCTGACGGTGCGGCTGGAGCAGGCCAGTACGGATGCCGTGGCGCAGCTGCGCGATGTCCTCTCGCTGCCCTTCCGCGGCCGCGCCGCCACGCGCGCCGCGCGCATCGAGCTGGCCATTCGCGCCTGGGCCCGCCGCGACGCTATGGCGCGCCAGGCGGTGGACGAAGCCGATGCCGCCCGCATCGGCTATATCGCGCAGGTCTTCTCTTCCCTCGGCTTCTCGATCGCCGAGGCGCGTGCACGGGCCTTCCTGCTCTACGCCTACGTGGTGGGCGAGTCGCAGATGCCCACCCAGGGCTCGGCGGCGCAGCGCCAGGAACGCTGCCGGTTCGTGGAGCGGCTGCTGCAGCAGCCCCTGCGGTCCTGAGCGCGGCTCGAGCGGGGCCGTACCGGCCGCCGATGTACTAAATGCGGTCGAACGGACTGAGCACGCCCCGACCGCCGCGATTCATGACATGCGTGTAGATCATGGTCGTGGAGACATCGCTGTGGCCCAGCAGTTCCTGCACCGTGCGGATGTCGTAGCCCGCCTGCAGCAAGTGGGTGGCGAACGAGTGGCGCAGGATGTGCGGCGAGCAGGGCTTGA
>JAABPT010000398.1 GCA_011391855.1 Burkholderiales bacterium | reverse complement strand
GAACTGCGACGAGCCAGGACGCGAGGACGAGTCGGTTCATGACAGTCAGCATAGCGGTTGATCATCATCCGGGCGGGCGTGAGTCCTTCCTGTCCGGCTGCGATGATGGCGGCATGTTCTCGCTCGATCCCGTTGCCGCCGACCCTGCTGCCGCCATGCCCGAAGATTGGGCCGCGCTGTGGGAAGAACTGCTGCAGGCGCGCGCCGCGCCGCCGGCTGCGGTCCGTCCGGCCGGGGTGTCGCAGGGCGACCGGGCGCCCGGCTGGCGCCCGGCCGGCCCCTGCAGCACCGCCAGCGCCGCCTGGATCGAGATCTACAAGCCGCTGCTGGAAGCGCGCCAGGTGCAGGCCCGATCCGCTGCCCGGCCCTGGGTGCTGGCGCAGCTGGGGCAGAGCCTGGACGGCTGTGTCGCCACGGCCGCCGGCGACTCGTACTTCGTCACCGGCGCGCACAGTCTGCTGCACCTGCACCGCTTGCGCGCGCTGTGCGACGCGGTCCTCGTCGGCGCCGGCACGGTGGCTGTCGACGACCCGCAGCTGACCACTCGCCACGTGCCCGGCCCCCACCCCGTGCGGGTGGTGCTGGACCCGGCCGCGCGGCTGGACGGCAGCGCCCGCTTGTTCCACGACGGGGCCGCGCCGACGCTGTGGCTGTGTGACGGCCGCCATGCCACTGCCGCGCGGACGCGGCTGCCTGCCGGAACCGCAGAAGTACTGGCCGTCGACGGGTTGCTGGATGCCGCCGAACCGGCCCGCGGCCCCCATCTGGCGCGCGCCTTCACGGCGCTGGCGGCGCGTGGCCTGCGGGTCATGCTGGTCGAAGGCGGCGGCGTCACCGTGTCGCGCTGCCTGGAGTCGGGGTTGCTGGACCGGCTGCACCTGGTCATCGCCCCAGTGATCATCGGCGCCGGCCGGCGCGGCCTGCAGCACCCGGGACCGGCGCGCATGGCCGACTGCCTGCGGCCGCCCACGCGCCGGCTGGCGCTGGGCGAAGACATGTTGTGGGACCTGGACCTGCGTGGCCCGGCAACTGGCGCGGCCCGGCCCGGCTGAGCCCGCCGGCCACCGTCGACACGGCGCCAACGCGCCGCCGACGCGGCATCAATGCGGCATCAGCGCGGCATCAACGCGGCGGCAACGCCAGCACGTCGAGATGCCCGATGCGCAGCATGCTGCGCGGTGCCAGCGCCAGCCGCCGTTGCCGCCAGGCCTGCACCATGGCTGCCGAGGCCGGCGCCTGTTCGAGCGCTGCCGTGGCGATGCCGTCCACCAGCGCACGCTGCAGCGCCAGCGCCTGCCTGTCGCGGCGGCCGTCCAGCAGCCAGTCACTGCGTGCGCTGTGCACGCGGTAGCCATAACGGCGCAGCGCCAGCACCAAGGCCGGTGCGGCGGCAGCGCCCAGGGCCGGGCCGTCGAAGCCCTTGTCGCGCTGCTGGTGCGCGCCGAACAGAGCGGCGACAGCCGCATCGTCGGCGTCGCCCGGTGTCCAGCGGTGGCGACCGTCGACGCTCAGCGCCATCAGCAGCGCCACCCGGGCCGTGGCGGTCGCCGCCACCAGCCGCTGCAACCAGGCCGCACTGACCAGGTCGAGCAGGGCCGAGCCGGTGACGAGCCGGGCGGCGTGCCAGGGCAGGCTCTCCAGCGCCTGGGCCAGGTCGAGCCGGCGGCGCACGATGGCAGCCTGGAAGCCCGCGCTGCTGAGCTGCAGCAGGTCGCAATCGCGGCCATCGCTGCGAGCGCTGCCATCGCGTCCATCACGGACCCCGCGGCCATCACGGCCATGACCGCCTTCGCCACTCTTGCCGTTCTTGCCGTTCTTGCCGCTCTGGCGGCCACTCCCGCCATCGCGGGCCGCCAGGCCGTCCGGCCAGCGCCGCAACAGCGCCGCGTCGTGATCGACCACCAGCCATTGCTGGGCGCCGCCCAGCCGCGGCGCCAGCCAGCGCAGGTTGGCACCGGTGCCGCAGGCCAGGTCGATGACCCGCATCGGCGCACCCGCCGGCGCCCGCCAGGCCGCCAGCCGTGCATCAAGCGCCAGGCGCGGCGCGGCGCCGTCGCGCGCGGCCGCGTCGAAGGGTTCACGCTGCTGCAGCCAGTCGGCACTGAAGCCGGCGGCGGGCGCAGGCCGGCGCGTCATGGCAGCGCGTCCAGCACGGCGGCGAAGCGTGCCGCCTGGGTGGGCCAGTCCGGCAGCCGGCGGCCGGCTTCGCGGGCGCCAGCGGCCAACCGCTCGCGCAGCGCGGGCTCGCCGATCAGACGTTGCAGCGCCGCCTGCAGGGCCGGCACGTCGCCCGGTGGCACGCGCCAGCCGGCCTGCGCCGGCAGCGTCTGCGCCAGCGCGCCGGCGTCGCTGGCCAGCACCGGCAGGCCGGCGGCCAGCGCTTCGGCCACCGCCATGCCGTAGCCTTCGTGCAGCGAGGCCAGCACCAACAAGTCGGCGGCGGCGTAGTGCGCCTGCAGGGCTGCTGCATCGACCTCGCCATGCCAGAACACCCGCCCCGCGAGGCCAGGCTCACGCGCCATCGCCTGCACATGGGCTGC
>JAABPT010000397.1 GCA_011391855.1 Burkholderiales bacterium | reverse complement strand
GAGCGCATCCAGGAGGCAACGATGACGACGAGACGACAGGTATTGGCCGGTTTGACTGCCGTGGCCGGCAGCACCGCCGCCGGTGGGCTGGCGACATGGTCCACCGCGGCCCGCGCCGCGCCCGGCACCCCGCTCAACCCGCGGCAGCTGGCGCAATACCAGAACCTGCTGCCCAACCCCTTGGACCCCGGCTTCTTGGCCACACCCGACGGCGGCAAAGGCAATCGCTACACCCTTTATATCCGCGAAGCACGCCAGAGCCTGGGGCTGACGTTGTCGGGCACCCCGCTGTCGACCACCGTGTGGGGCTACGGCCTGCCGGGCCGGCCCGCCACTTACCCTGGGCCGACCTTCGACGTGCTGCAGGGCAGCTCCGTTCAAGTGACCTTCGTGAACGCACTGCGCGACGCCAGCGGCAACCCGCTGCCCAACCCGATGCCGGTGGACACGACGCTCGACTGGGCCAACCCGGGGGCTTACGGCGGCGTCACGCCCGTGCCCGCGGCGACCCACCTGCATGGCGGCGACAACCGCTACCTGAGCGACGGCCTGCCCGAAGCCTGGAGCACCCCGGTCGGCCAGGTCGGCCCCCTGTACCAGCGGTCGTACACCTACGACAACACGCAGGAGGCCGGCCACCTGTGGTACCACGACCATGCGCTCGGCATCACGCGGACCAACGTCTACATGGGCCTGGCCGGGCTGTACTTCCTGCGCGACGCGCAGGAGAACGCGCTGCGCACCGCCAACGTGCTGCCGTCGTATCCGTTCGAGGTTCCGCTGGTGCTGCAGGATCGGATATTCACGTCCGACGGCAGCCTCTTCTACCCCGCCGAAGCCAAGGGTGCGCCGACGCCGACGCATCTGCCCGAGTTTTTCGGCAACGTCATCCTGGTCAACACCCAGGCCTGGCCGAGGCTGCCCGTGGAGCGACGCCCGTACCGGCTGCGCCTGCTCAACGGTTCCGACTCACGCTTCTACGACCTGCGGCTGCGCACGCCTTCGGGCGCCAGCGTGCCGCTGCTGGTGGTGGGCAACGAACTCGGCTTGCTGGACCGGGCGGTGCGGCCTGACCTGAAGGGCGAGGTGGACGTTCTCGTCATCGCCCCGGGCGAGCGTTACGACGTCGTCGTCGATTTCGCCGCGGTGCCCGCCGGAACACGGCTGCTGCTGACCAACACGGCGCGTTCGCCGTACCCCGACGGCGGACGAGTCGAGAGCGGCCTGACCGACCAGGTGATGGCTTTCGACGTCATCGGCACGCTGTCGGCCACGCCCCCGGCCAGCGCGGCAGAAGGCACGCTGCTGCGCACGGCGCCGTTGCCGCCCGTCACGGTGGCGCCCGACATTCAACGTCGGCGCATCCTGCTCTTCGAGGGCACCGACGGTTTCGGCCGCCTGAAGACGATGCTCGGCACCGTCGACCCGGTCGACGGGCTGCAAGGCACCCTGGCCTTCAAGGACCCGATCACCGAGACGCCCAAGCTCCGCAGCACCGAGGTCTGGGAGTTCTACAACACGACCGTCGACGCGCACCCGCTGCACATGCACTTGGTGGACTTCCGCATCGTCGACCGGCAGGCCTTCACGGGCACCGTCACGCCCAAGGCTCACCCAGACGGCAGCTCGGGCGGCATCCTGGAGCCAGCGAGCATCCAGTTCGTCGGAGCGCCACGCGCCCCGCGGCCGTTCGAGGGCGGCCGCAAGGACACGGTGATCGTCTACCCCGGCGAGGTGGCGCGCGTGCTCGTCACGTTCAGGCGTCGCGGCGAGTACGTGTACCACTGCCACATCCTTTCGCACGAGGACCACGAGATGATGCGGCGCTACGAGGTCGTGTAGCGCCGCGGACGGTCCCTCACGGCACCGTCCACTCCAGCACCGGATCCAGCCGGGGTGGGGACTCGTCGATCAGACGAACCAGGTACCCGCCCCGCGCGCTGAAGCGCTGCCCCGGCCCGAGTTCGAAGCGGGTGTAGGCCTGCGGGGCCGGCGCATTGCCCATCGCCGACGGGTAGGCTTCCAGGACCTCGACGAGGCGGTCGCGGACCAGGCGGCCCTGCAGCCGGGCGACCGACTCGGTCAGCAGGTTGCACGCTGTCAGGGCATTGCCCAGGACGCGCTCGTCGGCCGGTGCCACGGGCTTGCCGGCAAGCCACGGCCGCAGGTTGCGTTGCATGCGCAATTCGCGCCGACCCGGCGGGTCCAGCAGGTAGCTGAAGACGGCGGCCCGCTGCCACGCTGAAGGCGGCAAAGCCTGGTCCACGTCGGCCATCTGACCCGAGGCCAGCAAGCGGTACAAGCCGCTGGGTGGTGCTGGCCGGTGACGGGCCAGGGACACCCAGGCATCGCGCGGCAGCCACAGCACGAGGGTGTCGCCGCTGCCGACGTCGGCCAGCACGTCGTCCAGTCCGGCCGCATCGTCAGCGGCACCGGTCCAGCGGCGGGACTGCACGAGGGGGCCGCCGGCGTCGGCCATGGCCAGCTGCAACGCACGGGCTCCGGCCGCGCCCACCGGTCCGGCATACACCTGCACCACTCGCCGAGGCACCGC
>JAABPT010000396.1 GCA_011391855.1 Burkholderiales bacterium | reverse complement strand
TGGAGTCCGGAGTGCAAGGCAGCGAGCGGGACCTGCCGCGCGGTGCGCCACCGGTCAAGGTGGACGTTGCCAAGCTGGTGGAGCTGACCACGCAGAGCACGCCCGAGGCGGCCACGCACTGGAGCACGCGCAAGATGGCCGCGGTGCTGGAGGTCAGCCCCAGCACCGTGATGCGGCACTGGCAGGCCAACGGCTTGAAGCCGCACTTGGTGCGCGGCTTCAAGATCTCGCGCGACCCGAAGTTCGTCGAGAAGCTCGAAGACATCGTGGGTCTGTACATGTCCCCGCCCGAGCACGCGATCGTGCTGTGCTGCGACGAAAAGAGCCAGGTGCAGGCGCTGGACCGCACCCAGCCAGGTCTGCCGATGAAGAAGGGGCGCGCGCAGACGATGACGCACGACTACAAGCGCAATGGCACGACCACGCTGTTTGCTGCGCTGAATGTGCTGGACGGTCAAGTCATCGGCCAATGCCAGCAGCGCCACACCCACGCCGAGTGGCTGAAATTCCTGCGCAAGATCGACCGCGAAACGCCCAAGGACAAGACGTTGCACCTGATCGCCGACAACTACGCCACCCATAAGCATCCGGTCGTGCAGGAATGGCTGAAGAAGCACCCGCGCTTCAACATGCACTTCACGCCGACCTCAGCGTCTTGGCTGAACATGGTGGAGCGATTCTTCCGCGACATCACCGTCAATCGGCTGCGCCGAGGCGTGTTTACCAGCGTACCTGAATTGACCGCCGCCATTGATGAGTACGTCGCCCACCACAACAAGAATCCCAAACCGTTCATCTGGACGAAAAGCGCCGCCGACATCCTGCAGAAGGTCATTCGGGCTAACTGTCATGAGCCGGGCGGTTCACCCTGGATGATGGAAGAAACTGTGGGGTGTGCGGGGCATCGTGGGTAGAGGCCGGTCAAATTTTTGATGGCATCGTGACCGCGATTGCTAACTTGACCCGCTGCCGACCACTCGTACCCAGGATTGCCTGCGGTCGCTTCCCATCGCTGGGTTGCGCCTGACAGCCCACATTAAAGAGAGCCGCCGGGCTTGCCCGGCAGGCCGTTGGTCGGCGGCACCTACGCGGCCCCGCACGCTTGTGATTGTTGTTCAAGCTGCAGGAGAGCCGACGATGGATTTGACCCCGATGCACAAGCGCGTCATCGCGCTGGACGTTCACCAGGCCAAGATCACCGCCTGCGCTGTCGTCGAACACGACGACGCACGGGTGGAGGTCACCCAGCGGGACTTCGGCGCCTTCAAACGCGACCGGCGCGCCCTGGCCCAATGGGCGCTGGAGATCAGGCCCGAGATTGTGGTGATGGAGAGCACGGGCGTGTACTGGAAGAGCCCGTTTGCGGCGCTGGAGGCGGTGGGCATCACCGCGTGGGTGGTCAACGCCCGGCACGTCAAGGCCGTGCCCGGTCGCAAGACCGACATGGCCGACGCGCAGTGGCTGGCCACGCTGGCCAGGGCCGGGCTGCTGCGCGCGTCGTTCATCCCGCCGCTGCTGATGCGGCAGTTGCGACTGGTGGCGCGGCAGCGTCAGAAGCTGGTGGGCATGTGCAGCGCCGAGAAGAACCGGCTGCACAAGGTGCTGGTGGACGCGGGCATCCGCATCAACGTGGTGGTGGCCGACATCCATGGCCCAAGCGCCCGCGCCATGGTCAAGGCGCTCATCGCGGGCAAACCCATGCACGAGGTGCTGGACTGCAAGGGTCGGCTGCGGGCCACTCGAGACGAGTTGTTCGAGGCCCTGAGCACCGAGCAGTTCAGCCCCGTGCATCGCTTCGTGGCCGAGGAGATCGTGCAGCACATCGAGCAGATCGAGCAGCGCGTCAGCCGGCTGGACCAGTATCTGCTGGAAGGTTTGAAGGCCTATGAGCCCCAACTGCGGCTGCTGCAAACCATCCCTGGCATCGACCTGCAGGGTGCGGCCATGCTGCTGGTGGAGATCGGCGCCGACATGGCCAGCTTCGGCAGCGCCGAGCGGCTGGCGTCGTGGGTGGGTATCTGCCCGGGCAACAACGAGAGCGCGGGCAAGCGCAAGAGCGGGCGCATCCGCCGAGGCAACGCCTGGGTGCGACGGCTGCTGTGCGAGTTTGCGCAGGCCGCGGCGCGAACGCGATGCGCGCTCAAGGCCAAGTTCGAGTCGCTGGCCATACGCAAAGGCCACAAGAAGTCGATCGTGGCGCTGGCGCACAAGATACTGCGCACCATCTACGCGATGCTCAGCGCCGGCACCCACTACCAGGACAAGACCGTCGACTACGAAGCCCTGAGCGTGGCCCGTAACGCTCCGCGCTGGATCAAGATGCTGCGCAAGCACGGCTTCATCGCCACGTCAGCCGCCGCCTGATCCCGTCATCTCCGTCACGCATGCAGCACCGGCCAGCTTCAGGCCAGGCTACATCGCGTCTGCGGCGGGGCGTTCTTCCACATTAATTCGCGCTTAAGTTCTAAACAGAACGCAACACTACACTAGCGTCTTGGCGGGCGCGATACTGGCCCCTTGAAGCCGGCGGAGCCACAGCATGAACGCCGTCATCACGCCCACG
>JAABPT010000395.1 GCA_011391855.1 Burkholderiales bacterium | reverse complement strand
GCTGGCCAGGTTCAACGCGCATCGGGCGCTGTGTTCCGCCCCTGTTCCCCTGTTCTGCCGTGCTCGGGGTGCTCCGGGCAGGGAAAAGGGCGTTTGAAAAACCAATCCTCACTCCCGACAACTCTGATGCGGCTCGCATCAGTTGTCCGTATTGTTTTACGGAGAATAGGCGGGCGCAAGTGGTGTTGTACGGTCCCATGCGGACGTGAAAAAGCCCCTAAGTCGTTGATTTACTTAGGGGCTTGATGCTTTGTGGCCCCTTGCGGAGCCGTGATTGGTGGAGCAGCGTATCCAGGTACTCGTCCACCGTCTTGGGCGGGCTCTTCAGCGATCGGCGATGGTTGGCCGCCGCCTCGCACACCCGGGCGGCGTGCAGGTCCAGTAGATCGAAGATGAAGTCGTCCGGATGCTGAGCGGTCAGGTTGTAGGGCTTGAGCCGTTCCGGCGGGAAATCCTTCAGGTTGAAGGTCACGATCAGGCTGGCGCCGCCGTGAATGGCGGCGGCCACCACATGCCGGTCATCGGCATCCGGGAGTTCGACGGAAGGGATCAGATGCTCGAAGCCGGTGACCAAGCTGTCGCGGACGTGGGCGTTCATCAGCGACCGCGTCCGCTCCAGGTCCTCGGCCTTCAGGTCTGGCCGCTGCTTCAGAACGTTACGCGTCCACTCGTCGTGGATCATGTCCGTCCAACGCGCCCGGTACAGATCGGTCAGCGCCAGGCGCATCAGCAGGTCGCGCAACGGTGCCGGGTAGAGCACGCACGCGTCGTAGATGACGGTGAAGTTCGAACTCATTCATTCGTACCCCATCTTGAGCGCCTGGGCCTGCTCGGCCAGCGCATCGAGGGCCTTGTTTCGCTCAGCGTCGATCCGCTTCTTGTACGCGATCACATCCTGGTAGCGGACGCGCCGGTGCGTGCCGATCTTGTGGAACGGGATCTCGCCGCGCTCCAGCAACTGCACGAGGAAGGGTCGCGAAACGTTCAGCACGTCCGCTGCGTCCTGGGTCGTCAGTTCGGCGTGGATCGGGATGATGCTGACAGCGTTGCCCTCACCGATCTCGGTCAGGACGTCAACGAGCAGCCGCAGCGCCGACACCGGAACGCGGACCGGATGGGACGCGCCCTTGTCGTCGAAGATCTCTATCTGCTGGGTTTCCGCACGGGTCTGCAGGAAGGCGGACAGCGCCCGGCCGCTCTCGCGGGCGATGGCAACTTCTTCGGCCGTCGGCAACGAATGAGTGGGAGAGAGTGTGGTCATGGCAGCCTCCTGGGAGCTTCAAACAGCATCATGGGAGGGAGTGTAACCGAAATAAACGAATAGTCGAAATATCCGAAACGTATTCGCTCCCGTGGTGTGGTCTGGCAGCCCATGCCCAAGAAGACACCCGCGTACACCCAAATCCACCGCCAAGCCACGCTGCGCCTTGGCTCGCGCTCGGAACAGCGCCTTCATGGACTCCTGCAGATGTCAGGACGCGCTTGAGCCCCTCGTCGGCGCCTTCGAGTGCGACGAGGACGGAGATGCGGTTGGCCATTGAGGGTGAATTCCGGTACAGTTCAGACCCAACAGGTCAGACTTAGCAAGTCATCAAGGGGTCGGTCATGCAAAGCTGGCAAATGCAAGCCGCCAAGGCGCGGTTCTCCGAACTGGTCAAGCACGCGGCACAGGAAGGGCCGCAGGACATCACGCTGCACGGCAAATCTGTCGCCGTGGTGGTGTCGCGCGAACTGTTCGACAGGCTTTCCGGTAGCGAGCAGTCGCTGGTGGAGTTCATGCGTGCCTCGCCGCTGGCGGGGCACGACGAAATCGAGTTCGAACGCAGCCGTAGCCTGCCGCGCGAGATCACGTTTTGAGCTACCTCGTCGACACCAACGTCCTGTCCGAGCTGCGCAACCGCAAGGCCGACGCGAAGGTCGTGGCGTGGATGCAGGCGCGACCACGCCAGTCGCTTTACCTCTCCGTCCTCAGCCTTGGCGAAATCCGCAAAGGCGTTGAAGGCGTTGCCGATCCCGCGTTCCGCCAGACGCTGACAGACTGGCTGGAAGTGGAGTTGCCCAACTACTTCCTCGGTCGGGTGCTGGGCATCGACGCGCAGGTCGCCGACCGCTGGGGCCGTGTGCAGGCCAGCGCCGGTCGCACCTTGCCGGTCGTCGACGCCATGCTGGCGGCCACCGCCTTGCAACATGACCTGACGCTGGTGACGCGCAACGTCAAGGACTTCGAGGGGCTTGGCGTGCAGATCGCCAACCCCTGGGAAGGGTAAGCGTCAGTCCAACTGCAGCAACTGCTTCTCGATGCCGGCGCTCAGCCGCGGGATGCGGCCCGCAACCAGGCGCTCGACGTTCAGGCGCTTCTTGAGCACGACCCGCGGAACGAGCACCGCGATCGGGATGTCCGCACCGCGCTTGAGGCGCTTGATGCCCTCGGCCTTGCGGTAGCGGCGCTTGAAGCCTGACAGCGGCCGGTCGTGCTCCTTGATGTTCTCGGCCTGTGGGCGCCGGTTCGAACATGCTGAGTTTTGGCCGGTTTCAAAATGCTGAGGGGATCGCGGCGGCAATGGGGTGAT
>JAABPT010000394.1 GCA_011391855.1 Burkholderiales bacterium | reverse complement strand
CACCAGCGATTCGCTGAGCATGGCACGCACCATTTCCTTCTCGGCCGCGGGGAAGACGTCGACCACGCGGTCCACTGTCTTGGCCGCGCTGCTGGTGTGCAGGGTGCCGAACACCAGGTGGCCGGTCTCGGCCGCGGTGAGCGCCAGGCGAATGGTTTCCAGGTCGCGCATCTCGCCCACCAGGATGGCGTCGGGGTCCTCGCGCAGCGCGCTGCGCAGCGCATTGGCGAAGCTCAGCGTGTGCGGCCCCACCTCGCGCTGGTTGATCAGGCACTTCTTGCTCTCGTGCACGAATTCGATGGGGTCTTCCACCGTCAGCACGTGACCGTATTCGTTCTCGTTGAGGTGGTTGACCATGGCCGCCAGCGTGGTGCTCTTGCCCGAACCCGTGGGCCCGGTGCACAACACCATGCCGCGCGGCTTGAGCGCCAGTTCGGTGAAGACCTTGGGACAGCCCAGCTGTTCCAGCGTGAGGATCTTGCTCGGGATGGTGCGGAACACCGCGCCGGCGCCACGGTTCTGGTTGAAGGCGTTGACGCGAAAGCGCGCCAGGCCCTGGATCTCGAAGCTGAAGTCGCATTCCAGCGTATCTTCATAGTGCTTGCGCTGGGAGTCGTTCATGATGTCGTACACCATGTCGTGCACGGCCTTGTGGTCGAGCGCCTCCACGTTGATGCGCCGCACGTCGCCGTGCACCCGGATCATGGGCGGCAGCCCGGCCGAGAGGTGCAGGTCGGAGGCCTTGTTCTTGACCGAGAAGGCCAGCAGCTGGGTGATATCCATTGCCATGGGAGAGGCGCGCGAACGCGTAAGCTTCGAAGGATTATGGGCAGCATCGCAAACAACCTGCAAGAAGTGAAGCGGCGGCTTTCCAGTGCTGCTCTGGCTGCAGGCCACGACCCGGCGGCGGTACGCCTGCTGGCCGTGAGCAAGACCTTCGGTGCCGACGCGGTGCGCCAGGCGCATGCCGCAGGGCAGCGCGCCTTCGGCGAGAACTACGTGCAGGAGGCGCTGGCCAAGATCGCTGCGCTGGCCGACCTGCGCCCGGGCATCGAATGGCATCTCATCGGGCCGCTGCAGAGCAACAAGACCCAGGCCGTGGCCGAGGCCTTCGACTGGGTGCATTCGGTGGACCGCCTGAAGATCGCGCAACGCCTGGCCGAGCGGCGGCCGGCGTGGCTGCCGCCGCTGCAGCTGTGCCTGCAAATCAATATCAGCGGTGAGGCCAGCAAGAGCGGCGTGCTGCCCGAAGAGGCCGCCGCGCTGGCCCAGGCCGTGGCCGCGTTGCCGCGGGAGCGGGTGGCGCTGCGCGGCCTGATGGCCATTCCCGAGCCGGCGGGCGACTTCGACGCCCAGCGCCTGCCGCACCGGGCCCTGCGCCAATTGCTCGCCACCGTGAACGCCCGCGGTCTGGCGCTGGACACGCTGTCCATGGGCATGAGCGCCGACCTGGAGGCCGCCATCGCCGAGGGTGCCACGATCGTGCGCGTGGGCACGGCCATCTTCGGCGGGCGGAGCTGAGGGCGCTGCCGAGCGCGCTGGTGCGGGACGTGCCCGAATCGCCCAATGGCGGCAATAATCCGTGCCATGTCGACAAAGTCCTCGTCATCTGCAGCGTTCCCCGGTCGGCTTTGGCGCAAGCCACCAGCCTGACCGTTTCCTGCAGCGCCCGTTCCCCAGCGGACTCAGGCGCCCCAAGCCCCCACCCAGCATGACGCGCCGGCTGCGCCAGCGGCACTCAATGGCGGGTGGCCCAGCCGGCATGGATCTGCGGCGAAGCAGGAAGCCACCCATTGGAGTCAAAAGGATAGAGCGCCCATGCTGCTGATGATCGACAACTACGACAGCTTCACCTTCAACCTGGTGCAGTATTTCGGCGAACTCGGCCAGGAAGTGCGCGTGTTCCGCAACGACCAGATCACGCTCGAGGGTATCGAAGCGCTGAAGCCCGACCAACTGGTGCTTTCGCCCGGACCCTGTTCACCAGCCGAGGCCGGCATCTGCGTGCCGGCGGTGCGGCACTTCGCCGGCAAGCTGCCGATCCTGGGCGTGTGCCTGGGGCACCAGAGCATCGGTGCCGCGCTGGGCGGCCAGATCGTGCGCGCGCAGCGGCAGATGCACGGCAAGACGAGCGAGATCACGACCGACGGCCGCGGCGTCTTCCACGGCCTGCCGCAGCGGATGACGGTGATCCGCTACCACTCGCTGGTAATAGAACGCGCAACGCTTCCGGCCGAGCTGGAAGTTACCGCCACCGCCGAAGACGGCGAGATCATGGGCGTGCGCCACCGCGAACTGGCCATCGAGGGCGTGCAGTTCCACCCCGAATCCATCCTCAGCGAACACGGTCACGCGATGCTGAAGAATTTCCTGGACGGCGTACGGTGACGCTTCAAAACGCTGGCATGAAGCCCGTCGACCTGCGCAGCGACACCGTCACCAAGCCGACGCCGGCCATGCGCGCGGTCATGGCCGTGGCCGAGGTGGACGACGACGTCTACGGCGAAGACCCCACGGTGAATGCGCTGCAGGAGCGCATCGCCGCGATGCTGGGCTTCGAGGCGGCGCTGTTC
>JAABPT010000393.1 GCA_011391855.1 Burkholderiales bacterium | reverse complement strand
ATTGGCCTGGACGCCAAGCTGGCCCCCGCCGCGGCGGGGTCGCGGCCGCGGCTGGTGGTGCTGGTGGTCGGCGAAACGGCGCGCCGCGCGAACTGGGGCCTGAGCGGCTATACGCGGCAGACGACGCCCGAACTGGCCCGGCTGCCGGTGATCAATTTCGCCGACGTCACGAGCTGCGGCACCAACACCGAGACCTCGGTGCCCTGCATGTTCGCCCCCGTGGGCCGGCGCGACTACGACGAGAGCCGCATCCGCGGTCAGGAATCGCTGCTGCACGTGGCCGCCCACGCTGGCGTGGCGGTGCACTGGCGCGACAACCAGTCCGGTTGCAAGGGCGTGTGCGACCAGCTGCCGCAGGACGAGGTGGCTGCGCTCCACCCGGCGGACCCGTGCGCCGAAGGCCACTGCCTGGACGAAAGCCTGCTGGTCGGGCTCGAAGCGCGCCTGGCCGCGGCCGCCGCCAGCCATGAGCCGGGCGAGCAGCTGCTGGTATTGCACACGCTGGGCAACCACGGCCCCTCGTACTTCCGCCGCTACCCGGCGGCGTTCAAGCGCTTCCAGCCCGCGTGCGAGAACGACGACCTGCGCTTGTGCAGCCAGCAGGAGATCGTCAATGCCTACGACAACGCGCTGCTCTACACCGACCACGTGCTGGCCCGCCTGGTGGCCCAGCTGCAGGCCGCCGCCAGCCGCGTCGATACGGCGGTGATCTATGTCTCGGACCACGGCGAGTCGCTGGGCGAGAACAACCTCTACCTGCACGGTCTGCCCTATGCCATCGCGCCCGACGTGCAGACGCAGGTGCCGATGGTGATGTGGTTCTCGCAGGGGCTGCAGGGCGCACTGCACCTGGACACCGCCTGCCTGCAGCGCCGCGCCGCCGAACCGGCTGCGCACGACCACCTGTTCCACACCGTGCTCGGCGTGTTGGGTGTGCGCACGGCCCTGTACGAGCCGGCCTGGGACCTGACCCGCGGCTGTCGCCCGTCGGCGGCCGCCTCGTGATCCAGCCGCCGCGCGCCGGCGGCCGCGTCGTGACCCGGCCGCCGGCGCGCCGCGCCTGGGCCGACCTGGGCACGCTGCTCGCGGCAGGCGCGTCACTGCTGGCGTGGGACGCCAGCGGCTGGGACCTTGCCATCGCACGCTGGGTGGGCAGCTCGGCCGGCTTCGCCTGGCGCGACGCGTGGTGGACCAGCCGCCTGATGCACGACGGCGGGCGCTGGGCCGCGTGGGCGCTGCTGCTGGCGCTGGTGGTGGCGGCCTGGCGCACGCCCGCCACGCTGGCGCGCGGACCTTCACGCGCCGATCGCTGGCGCTGGCTCGCCGTGATGCTGGCCTGCGTGATCGCCGTGCCCGCGCTCAAGCGCTTCAGCAGCACGAGCTGCCCCTGGGACCTGGCCGAATTCGGCGGCCTGGCCCGCTACGTTTCGCACTGGCACTTCGGCATGCTCGACGGCGGGCCCGGGCACTGCTTCCCATCCGGCCACGCGGTGGCGGCGTTTGCCTTCTTCGGCATGTACTTCATGTGGCGCGAGCACGACCCACGGCGCGCCCGCGCCTGGCTCGCCGGGGTGGGCCTGGCGGGCCTGGCCTTCGGCACCGCACAACTGCTGCGCGGCGCGCACTACCCCAGCCACACGCTGTGGTCGGCCTGGCTGTGCTGGGCGATCAGCGCCGCTGCGGCCCAACTGCCGCGCCGGGCGCACCTGGTGCGCCAACAGACACAGCCGGCCTGAACCACAGGCGCGCCGCGCCGCGCATCCAGTACAAGCAGTTCTGACCCGCGCCACTGCAGCCCGCGGGTCGGATCGCCGCACAATGCGCGGTCAAGCCCAACCGCAGGAGACTGGAATGGCCGCAGACACCGAAGCGCGCTGGAAGCACGACGGCGTGCGCGTCGTGCCCGGCGACCGGCTCGACGCCAATACCGCGCAGACCCCCGGCATGGACCGCAAGGCAGCGATCAATTTCGCCCGCGTCGGGGCGCAGAAGCTGTGGGCCGGCACCGTGCACATCCACGCCGGCGCGCTGACCGGCGCCCACCACCACGGCGCGCTGGAAAGCGTGATCTATGTCGTCAAGGGCCGCGCCCGCATGCGCTGGGGCGAACGGCTCGAATTCACCGCCGAGGCGGGGCCGGGCGACTTCATCTACGTTCCGCCCTGGGTGCCGCACCAGGAGATCAACGCCAGCCGTACCGAGACGCTGGAATGCGTGCTGGTGCGCAGCGACGGTGAGGCAGTGGCGGTGAACCTGGACATCGAACCGGTGGAGACCCCCGAGGGCGTGGCCTGGGTCGACCCCACCCATCCCGCACCATCCACACCCTGACGCCCACCGCCATGCCGACCATCGACGAACCGGCCGCCTTCCTGCGCCGCCTCTACGACGCCGCCGTGCAGCGCGCCCTGCCGGCGCACAACACCGCCGCCTTCCTGCCCACGCCGCCCGACACCAGCGGCCCGCGCCGCGGCCGCACGCTCGTGCTGGGGGCCGGCAAGGCCGGCGGCGCCATGGCCGCGGCGGTGGACGCCATGTGGCCGGCCACGGCACCGCTGTCGGGCCTGGTGGTCACGCGCT
>JAABPT010000392.1 GCA_011391855.1 Burkholderiales bacterium | reverse complement strand
GACTGCGTCACGCGGCTGGCGCCCGACGTCGTCATCGTCGACAGCGAGTCGCCTTCGCGCGACACGCTGGAGCACGTGGCCACGCTGTCTGGCTCGAACCCGATGCCGGTGGTGGTGTTCGCCGAGGACGAAGCCGACCCGCCCATGCGCCAGGCCATGGCCGCCGGCGTCAGCGCCTATGTGGTGGCCGGGCTGCAGCCGCACCGGCTGGCGTCGGTGCTGCGCGTGGCGATCGCGCGTTTCGAGCAGGACAAGGCGCTGCGTGAACAGCTCGCGCAGGCGCGCAGCGAACTGTCGTCGCGCAAGGTGGTGGAACGCGCCAAGGGCATCCTCATGCGCAGCGGCGGCCTCGGCGAGGAAGATGCCTACCACCAGCTGCGCAAGCTCGCGATGGACCGTGGCGTCAAGCTGGTGGAGATCGCGCAACGCGTCATCGACGCCGACGAACTGCTTCATCCGCCACCCCGCGCATGATGGTGCTGCGGTGCACCATGTTCGCGCGCCGCGCCTTCCGATGACGGCGGATGGGGTCGCGACGCTGCGCTGCAACGGTGCGGGCGGTGCCGAATCCGCAATCGAAACCCCGGATTCGACCTGGCACGCGGCGTGCATACATCGCTTCCGAGATCGTTGCCGCAACGGCGTGGCGGCGATCGCTGTATGGACAAAGGCGTCCGACCCGGGGCCCGCAGCGTTGCGCGGCCGAGGTCGAGACGCCTTTTTGCTTTTCCAGCTTCGGGAGCCACCCATGTCTGATCGTGACCCATCTTCGTTGCCCGCACCCCCGTCAGCCATGGCCCAGCCCCCAGGCCTCATGAGCGCACCGCGTCGCCAGTTCATCACCGGCACCGCCGCGGCAGCCGTGGCCTCAGGCCTGCACTCCGGCGTGTGGGCGCAGGGCTCCGACGCGCCGGAGAAGAAGGAAGTGCGCATCGGCTTCATCCCGCTGACCGACTGCGCCAGCGTGGTGATGGCCTCGGTGCTGAAATTCGACGAGAAATACGGCGTCAAGATCATCCCCACCAAGGAAGCCAGCTGGGCCGGCGTGCGCGACAAGCTCGTCAACGGCGAACTCGATATGGCGCATGTGCTGTACGGCCTGGTCTACGGCGTGCATCTGGGTATCAGCGGGCCGAAGAAGGACATGGCCGTGCTGATGAACCTGAACCACAACGGCCAGGCCATGACGCTGTCGAAGAAGCTGGCCGAAAAGGGTGCGGTCGACGTGGCGTCGCTGGCCAAGGTGATGGCCGCCGAGAAGCGCGAGTACACCTTCGCGCAGACCTTCCCGACCGGCACCCACGCCATGTGGCTGTATTACTGGCTGGCCTCGGGCGGCATCAACCCGATGAAGGACGCCAAGGTCATCACCGTGCCGCCGCCGCAGATGGTGGCCAATATGCGCGTGGGCAACATGGACGGCTTCTGCGTCGGCGAGCCCTGGAACCACCGCGCCATCATCGACGGCATCGGCATCACCGCGGCCACCACGCAGGAGGTGTGGAAGGACCATCCCGAGAAGGTGCTGGGCACCACGGGCGACTTCGTCAGGAAGCATCCCAACACGGCGCGTGCCGTGACCATGGCGGTGCTGGAGGCCGGACGCTGGATCGATGCCAGCCTGTCGAACAAGAACAAGATGGCCGAGACGATTGCCGACAAGAGCTACGTCAATACCAGCGTCGACGCCATCAACCAGCGCATCCTGGGCCGCTACCAGAACGGCCTGGGCAAGACCTGGGACGACCCCAACCACATGAAGTTCTTCAACGACGGGTTGGTGAATTTCCCCTACCTGTCCGACGGCATGTGGTTCCTGACCCAGCACAAGCGCTGGGGGTTGATCAAGTCGCACCCGGACTATCTGGCGGTGGCCCGGCAGATCAACCAGATCGACCTCTACAAGCAGGCGGCCGCGGCGCTGAAGATGAGCGTGCCCAAGGACGTGATGCGCAGCAGCAAGCTCATCGACGGCGTGGTCTGGGACGGCAAGGACCCGGCCAAATACGCCGACGGCTTCAAGATCAACGCCGCGGCGTCGGCCTGAGGACGCGCTGCCATGGTCAGTGCCGTATTCGATTCGTCGCGCGAGGTGTCCAAGTCCCAGGCCGAGGCCAAGCCCGCCGACGCGGTTGCGGCGCCGTCTGCCGCTGCAGTGGCCGCAATGGCCGCAGCCTCCGCCGCGCCGCGCCCGGCGCGCGAACCCTACGACTGGCGTGGCCTGCTGGGCCGAGTCGTTCCGCCGCTGGTGGGCATGGCGCTGCTGGTCGGGATCTGGGGTTTGGCGACCCAGTCCGGCGGTGAATTTCCCACGCCGGGCGCCACGTTCGACGCCGCCGTCGAGCTGTTTGCCGACCCGTTCTACAGCAACGGCCCCAACGACCAGGGCATCGGCTGGAATATCTTGTACTCGCTGCAACGCGTGGGCGTGGGCTTCGGGCTGGCGGCGCTGGTGGGCATACCGCTGGGCTTCGTCATCGGCCGCTTCGCGACCATGAACCGCATGGTGTCGCCCATCATCAGCCTGCTCAAGCCGGTGTCGCCGCTGGCCTGGCTGCCGATCGGGCTGCTGGTCTTCAAGGCC
>JAABPT010000391.1 GCA_011391855.1 Burkholderiales bacterium | reverse complement strand
CCTTCGGCGGTGAAGCCAGTGGCCAGGATGACCTCCTCCACGATGCCGTCGCCGGCGCGTTCGAGCAGCCGCGCGGCGCCGATATCGCCCACGCCCACGCCGTCCAGCGGACTGAGGCGGCCCATGAGCACGAAATACAGCCCCTTGTAGCTGCCGCTGCGCTCCAGCGCCGCCTGGTCGGCCGGCGTCTCCACCACGCACAGCTGCCGCGCGTCGCGCCGCGGGTCCAGGCAGGTGCTGCAGACCTGGCTTTCAGTGAAGGTGTGGCAGCGTGCGCAATGCCGCATATCCTGCAGCGCGTGCGTCAGCGCCGCGGCCAGATGTTGCGCCCCGCCGCGGTCGTGCTGCAGCAGGTGAAAGGCCATGCGCTGCGCCGATTTCACGCCCACGCCGGGCAGGCGCCTCAGGGCGTCGATCAGGCCTTCGAGGGCCGGTTCGGACATCACGCCCGCCGCCGGGCCGCCCCAAGGCGGGCGAGCCCCCCCGGGGGGTGGCGCTGCGGCGAAGCCGCAAGCCTGGGGGCTCCCATGTCTAGAAGGGCAGCTTCATGCCGGGCGGCAGCGGCAGGCCGGCGGTGAGCTTGCCCATCTTCTCGGCGCTCACCTCTTCGGCGCGGCGCACCGCGTCGTTGAAGGCGGCGGCCACCAGGTCTTCCAGCATGTCCTTGTCGTCGGCCAGCAGGCTGGGGTCGATGACCACGCGCTTCACGTCGTGCTTGCAGGTCATGGTCACCTTCACCAGCCCGGCACCGGACTGGCCTTCCACTTCCACCAGCGCGAGCTCTTCCTGCGCGCGCTTCATGTTGTCCTGCATCGCCTGGGCCTGCTTCATCAGGCCGGCCAACTGGCCTTTCATCATGGTGCGGTTCCTTTACTCAGATGGGTTTGATCGAGCCCGGCACGATACGCGCGGTCTTGAACTGCGTCATCAGCTCGCGCACGACGGGGTCGTTGCGTATGGTCTCTTCGGCCGCCGCCTGGCGGCGCTGGCGCTCGGCGGCCTCGCGGCGGGCCGGTGTGTCTTCGGGTACACCGGCTTCCAGTTCCAGTGCCACGGGCTGGCCGAGTTCGGCCGCCAGTGCCGCGGCGAGCTTGTCGCGCAGGGCCGGTGCACGCAGCGTCTCGCGCTCCACCACGAGCTGCCAACGCGGTGGCGTGGCCTTTGCATCGACATCGCGCAGCCCGGCCTGCAGCGCCAGTTCACGCACCAGTGCCGTCACCGCGCCCTGCTCGCACAGACGCTGCACCAGGCTGGCCCAGCGGTCGCCAAAGACGGTATCCGTGCGGGCCGGCGCCGGCGCCGCAGCGGCTGTGCGGTCGTCTGGGCCGGCGCTGGCGCCGTCTCATAGCGAGCAGCTGGGGCAGAGACGGTCGGCGCCACGAGCTGCATGCGTGGCGCAAACTCCCCGGCGTTGGCGGCCTGCGCCGTTGGCGATACCGCCTTGGCCGCCGTGACCGGTGGCGTGGCGGGCAATGTCAGTGCCGGCGGCGCCGGGGTGCGCAGAGGCGCCACGCGAACGGCAGGCGGCTCACGCGGCGATTCACGCGGCAGTTCACGGGGCGACTCGGGTGGCTGCGCGTCGGTGCGTGCCGCCGTGCGCGAGCCCCCCGCCGGCGGAAACGCCAGGAAGCGCAGCAGCACCATCGTCAGCGCGCCATATTCGTCGCTCATCAACTGCAGCTCACCGCGGCCGTGCAGCACCATGCTGTAGAGCAGCTGCGTCTCGTCCGGGGCCAGCAGGCCGGCCAGGGCGGGCACGTCGGCGAGTTCCGGTTCCTGCACGTCCAGCGCGCCGGGTACCGCCTGCTCCACCGCCATCTGCTGCAGCAGCACGGCCATTTCCTCCAGCGTGCCGGCAGCCGAAAGGCCCAGGCCGCGCAGCCCGTCCACCGCCGCCAGCACGGCCGCGCCGTCGCGCTGCGCCAGGGCCTGCACCAGGGTCCGCGCATGGCTGCGGTCCACACTGCCGAGCATGGTGCGCACCACGTCCTCGGCGAGCTGGCCGCCGCCATAGGCGATGGCCTGGTCGGCCAGCGACAGGCCGTCGCGCATGGAGCCGCGCGCCGCGCGCGCCAGCAAGCGCAGCGAACCCTCGTCGAAGCTCACGGCCTCTTCGGCCAGCACCCGGCGCAGGTGTTCACGCACCGTGGCCGGCGCCATGGGCCGCAGGTTGAACTGCAGGCAGCGGCTCAGCACCGTGGGCAGCATCTTCTCGGGGTCGGTGGTGGCCAGCACGAACTTCAGGTAGTCCGGCGGCTCCTCCAGCGTCTTCAGCAGCGCGTTGAAGGCGTCCTTGGTGAGCTGGTGCGCCTCGTCGATCATGAACACCTTGTAGCGGCCGATGCCCGGCTTGTAGGCGGCACGCTCGATGAGGTCGCGGATCTCGTCGATGCTGCGGTTGCTGGCGGCGTCGAGCTCGATGTAGTCCAGGTAGCGGTCGGCGTCGATCTCGGTGCAAGCCTGGCACACGCCGCAGGGTTCGGCGGTGATGCCGCCGCGGCCGTCGGGGCCGGTGCAGTTCAGGCTCTTGGCCAGGATGCGGCTGACCGTGGTCTTGCCGATGCCGCGCGTGCCGGTGAACAGGTA
>JAABPT010000390.1 GCA_011391855.1 Burkholderiales bacterium | reverse complement strand
CGGCTCACCAGGAAGCTGCCGGCCTGGTTGGTGAGCAGGTCCACCAGCATGGGCCGGCCGGTCTCGATCACGTGCGCCATCAGCGTGTTGGGCACCACGTCTTCCACTCGGCGGCCCACGAACTGCGCCGGCTCGGTGAAGCCCAGCCCGGGCAGGAAGCGCAGGTAGCCTTCGCTGATCCACACCACGCGGTGCTGGCGGTCCACCACCAGCACGCCCATGGCTTCACGCGACAAGGCCTCGAACATGGACTGGCCGGCCAGCGCCAGCAGGGCCTGGGCGTCGGCGGGCAGCTGTGGCGCGTGGGGCGGGGTTTCGGGCGGGGTCACGGGCAGGATGTCGGGCGGGGCTTCGGGCGGCACGGCAGGCATGGCCGGCGCAATGTAGCGCGGCCCGGGCTTGCCCCATAGGGCGAAGTCCCGCGGCACCGCAGAATCGGCCCGCCGCGAAACGAACGCCTCCCTTCGAACACTGCCAGGAGACACCCGCCATGACCCACCCCACCCGCCGCCAGCTGCTGGCCGCCGGCGCCGCCGCGCTGGCCGCCCCCTACGTGCACGCCCAGGGCTGGCCCACCAAGCCGGTCACCATCGTCGTGCCCTTCCCGCCCGGCGGCGGCACCGACGCCTTCGCGCGGCCACTGTTCGGCGCCATGGGCAAGAACCTGAACCGCCAGTTCCTCATCGACAACAAGGGTGGCGCCGGCGGCACCGTGGGCGCGTCGGTGGCGGCCAAGGCCGCGCCCGACGGCTACACCTACTTCATGGGTGCAGTGCACCATTCCATTGCGCCCAGCATGTACCCGAAGCTGGACTACGACATCCTCACCGACTTCGTGCCGGTGGGCCTGGTGTCCAGCGTGCCGCAGGTCATCGTCGTCAACCCCGCCAAGGTGCAGGCCACCACGCTGGCGCAGCTGCTGGAGCACCTGCGCAAGAACCCGGGCAAGCTGAATTACGCGTCGGCCGGCAACGGCACCAGCCACCACCTGGCCGGCGAGCTGTTCAAGCTGCAGACCAAGACCTTCATCACCCACATTCCCTACCGCGGCGCCGGCCCGGCGCTGCAGGACCTCATCGCCGGCCAGGTGGAAATGATGTTCGACGGCCTGGGCTCCTCGGCCGCGCACATCAAGGGCGGGCGGCTGCGCGCCATCGCGGTGGCCGCCGACAAGCGCGCCGTGGCCTTCCCCGACGTGCCCACCGCGGCCGAGGCCGGCGTGCCCACTTACAAGGTGGCCACCTGGTACGGCATCTGGGCGCCCAAGGGCACGCCGCGCGAAGCCATCACCGCCATGCAGGCCGCCATGCGCCAGGCACTCAACAGCCCCGAGCTGAAGGCGCAGTGGACGAGCCTGGGCACCGAGACCCCCGACCTGTGGGGCGACGACTTCGGCCGCTTCGTGGCCAGCGAGGTGAAGCGCTGGGCCGAGGTGGTGAAGACTTCCGGGGCGAAACTCGACTGACATGAATTCCGGCAACCTGTTCAGCGCGCTGCGCGCGGCGTTCCCGGCCGACCTCGACAGCACGGCCATCGAGACGGCCGACACGCCCGTGCCGCTGCGCTACACCTGGCGCGACCTGGAACGCGGCACGGCCATGCTGGCCAACCTGATCGGGTCGCTGGGGCTGCCGCCCGATTCGCGCATTGCCGTGCAGGTGGAAAAGAGCGTGGAAGCGCTCATGCTCTACCTGGCGGTGCTGCGCGCCGGCCACGTATACCTGCCGCTGAACAGCGCCTACCAAGCGGCCGAGATCGAATATTTCATCGGCAACGCCGAACCGGCCGTGGTGGTGTGCGCGCCCGCCGATTTCGGCTGGGTGAGCAAAATAGCGTTCCTGGCCGGCACGAAGCACGTCTATACGCTGGGCGACGACCGCAGGGGCACGCTGCTCGACCGCGCCGCCTTCCAGCCCGACACGCACGAGCCGGTGGCGCGCTCGGCGGGCGACCTGGCCGCCATCCTGTACACCAGCGGCACCACGGGGCGCAGCAAGGGCGCCATGCTCACGCACGGCAACCTGCTGTCCAACGCACGGGTGCTGAAGGACTACTGGGGTTGGCAGAAAGGCGACGTGCTCATCCACGCGCTGCCCATCTTCCACGTGCACGGCCTGTTCGTGGCCGCGCACGGCGCGCTGCTCAACGGCAGCCGCATGATCTGGTTCGGCCGCTTCGAAGCCCGCGTGGTGGTGGCACGGCTGCCCGAGGCCACGGTCTTCATGGGCGTGCCCACGCTGTACGTGCGCATGCTGGCCGAGCCCGGCCTCACGCGCGAAGCCTGCAAGCCCATGCGACTGTTCATCAGCGGTTCGGCACCGCTGCTCATCGAGACCTTCAACGCCTGGCGCGAACGCACCGGCCACACCATCCTGGAACGCTACGGCATGAGCGAGACCGTCATGCTCACCAGCAACCCCTACCGCCCCGAAGCCGCGCGCCGCGGCGGCACCGTGGGCTTGGCCCTGCCCGGCGTGGGCGTGCGCGTGCAAGACGACCGCGGCAGCCCGCTGCCCGCCGGAGAAATCGGCAATATCCAGGTCAAGGGTCCCAACGTCTTCAGGGGCTACTGGCGCATGCCGGAGAAGACGGCCGACGAATTCAC
>JAABPT010000400.1 GCA_011391855.1 Burkholderiales bacterium | reverse complement strand
CGCTGATCGACGATGCAGCCATCGCCAAAGTGGAAAGCCATGTCGCCGATGCCGTGGCCAAGGGTGCCAGCGTGGTGATCGGCGGCAGCCGTATCGGGGACCGCTTCTACACGCCCACGGTGCTGGCCGGCGTGACGAGCCAGATGCTGTGCGCGCGCGAGGAAACCTTCGGCCCGGTGGCACCCGTCTTCCGCTTCGAGACCGAGGCCGAGGCCGTGGCGCTGGCCAACGCCACCGAATTCGGGCTGGCCAGTTATTTCTACAGCCGCGATATCGGCCGCGTGTTCCGCGTCGGCGAGGCGCTGGAATACGGCATGGTGGGGATCAACACCGGGCTCATCTCCACTGCCGAGGTACCTTTCGGCGGCGTCAAGCAGTCGGGCCTGGGCCGCGAAGGCGCGCACCAGGGCATGGACGACTACGTGGAGATCAAATACCTGTGCCTGGGCGACATCCTGAAGTGAGGCTTCAACCCGCCCCTTCGGTGCGAAGCGTCAACCCGCCCCTTCAGTGCGGGTGCCCTCGACCAGGGTGTGCACGTGGGCGCGGCCGCCGGCATTGCGCAGCGCCTGCACGGCTGCCTGCGCGCCACGCATGAGCAGGCCAATGTCGGACGACACGGCCAGGAAGTCATAGCCGGCGGCGCGGTAGCGCGTCACGTCTTCCGGCGTGCCCCCCAGGGTGCCAATGGGCTTGCCCGCGGCCTGGGCGCGCTCGGCGGCGTCGGTCATGGCGGTCATCACGTCGGCGTGCATCAGGTTGCCGGGGTGCCCCATGCTGCCCGACAGGTCGGCCGGGCCGACGAAGAGTGCGTCCACGCCGGGCACGGCAGCAATCTCTTCCAGCCGCGCCAGCGCCTCGGGCGTTTCCAGTTGCACCACCACGCCCACGGTCTGGTTGGCCGTGAGCAGGTGGTCGCGCACGGTGCCGAAACGCGCCGCCCGGGTCCCACCCGCCATGCCGCGCACACCCTCGGGCGGGTAGCGCGTGGCGGCCACGGCGCGGCGGGCCTCGTCGGCGTTCTGGATCATGGGAAACATGAGCGTCAGCGCGCCCACGTCGAGCACGCGTTTCACGGTGACGGCGTCGTTCCAGGGTACGCGCACCACTGGCACCATCTTCGTATTGCCCACGGCCTGCAGCAGTTGCAGCACCTGCATCACGTCCACCGGCGCGTGCTCCATGTCGAGCACGCCCCAGTCGAAACCGGCACAGCCCACCGCCTCGGCGACGATGGGGCTGGCCGACGAGACCCAGGTGCCGATGGGCGCCTTGGCGCCGTGGGCGAGCAGCAGTTGGCGAAACGGGTTCATGGTGTTCGGTCCTGTGGAGAGCACGCGCTGCCGGCAGTGCACCGGTGCGCAGCTCGCAGCGTAACGCAGACCCGGGCTGCACGGTCAGGCCCGGCACGCCGCCACGAGCCCCGGGCCTGACCGGGATCAACGCTGTTCGTCGTTGGCCGCCGGGCCCGGGCCGCGCTCGGTGCGCGCAGCAAAGCCGTCGCGCCCCAACGTGGCCAGCGAGCCCGCCTGCGCACTGGCACGCTGCAGCAGCGAATGGGCGTCCTTGCCGTGTTCCGGGGTGTGCGCCAGGCCCACGGCGGCGGCCACGGCGCAGGGCTGACCGGCCACCATGAAGGGCTGCTGCAGCGAGCGCACCAGCTTGGCGGCGACGCGTTCGCCGTCGGTGGGCGCCTCCAGGCGGCCGAGCAGCACACCGAAGGCGTCGGACCCGATGGCGGCCACCACGTCGCTGGCGCGCAGTGCGCTGCGCAACCGCACCGCCACCTTGCGGCGCAGGACATTGGCCGCCTCGCTGCCCAGCCGCGCCGCCGCCCCGGCATAACCTTCCACGCGTATGACGATCAGCACCATGGGCGCCGGCTCGCGCTCGCGCAGCGCCAGCAACTGCGTCATGTGCTCGACCAGTTGCGCCTGGTGCGGCAGGCCGGTGGCCAGGTCGGTGGCATAGGCGGTGCGCGTCGCGCGCTCGAGCCGCTTGCGCTCCACGGCGTGGCGGACGGAGCGCAAGACGGCTGCCAGGTCGCCGGGCGCCACGATGGCCTCCACGCCCAGGCGCAACAGGTCGGCTTCGATCTCGTCGTCGGCCTCTGCCGCCAGCACGACCAAGGCGCTGTCGAAGGCGGTCTGCGCCAGACCGGGCTGCTGGCGCAAGCCGGCCAGTGCCTGCGTCGTGGGCGCACGCAGCAGCACGGCATCGTGGCGGAACGCCTCGGCGGCCGTCTCGGCGTGCGTCAGCGTCCAGCCGGCAGCGCCGCAGGCCGTCTCCAGGTCGCCGCTCAGGTCGCCGGCGCCGACGACGAGCAGGGACAGTGCAGGTCCGGACATCGCAGCATCATGCCCCATCGACCGAGGTTGCGGCACGGGAATGGACAGGCGGCAGGGCTTGCCGCGGCCGGGCAGCGGACGAGGCCATGCCCGCCACCCGGCCGACGACACTCAATGCTGGGCGATCTCGACCTCGCCGCGGGTGCTCGCGGTGCGGGTGGCGTCGATCAGGCTGCCGCTGGCCGGGCTGGCGATCCCCTGCGCGCGGACGACGGTGGGCAGCGACGGCGGCACCTGCACCAGTTCGTAGAACGCGACGCCGCTGATCAGGTTGCCCAGCGCGTCGCGGTAGCGCGTGGCCGCGCCGGTGTCGACGCCGATGCCCAGCAGCGTGAGCTGCATCACCGGGATCCTGGCGTCCACCGGCCCCCTGGCGATCAGCAGCGGATCGGGCTCGGTGCGTTCGATGCGCATCGCCACCAGCTTGCCGGCGGCGTCCTTGAAGGCACGCACGTCGATGCGGTCGTTCAGCGCCAGGTCGGCGTAGCCGATCGTGCGCATCGGGCCGCTCCTGCCGGCACCCGCCACGGTGTGGTCGACGAACTGCGTCAGCGGCGTCGTCGCCACGCCCTGCCCCAGCACCACCAGCGAAGCACTGGCGGCATCCTTGCCCTGGATCGGTGCGACGATCTGCGCACTGGGCTGCTGCCGGAAGATGAGCTTGCTCGCCAGCAGCACACCTCCCGACATCGTGCCTTCGACCTCGACCGGGACGCCGTCGCCGAGGTTGGTCGCGCCGCCGTTGCGGAAGACGGCGGCGCTGGCATCGACGAGTTGCCCGTCGACGACGAACCGCGCCGCCGAGACGAAGCCGGACACCAGGCCCTCGATCTCGACGCGGCTGGCATCGGGGTAGCCGATGCGGTCGCGCAACTGGATGCGGTCGGCGGTCATGAGGCCGCTGCCGAAGGTCCGCGCCTGCACCTCGACGTACTGGCCGTCGGCGATGCTGCCGGCCGGCAACTCGGCCGCCGGCACGCTATGGAACCGCACCGGGACGCCATCGACCGTGCACGTGCCCTGCACGGCATTCGCGTTGGCGACGCGGCCGTGCAACATGATCGGCGTCGTGCCGTTGACGAACGGGCCCGTGCGCTGCAGCAACCGCGCCCGGATGCGCTCGCGCTCGGTCAGGCCGCTCACCGCCACCGTGTCGCCAACGGCGATGCCGCCCAGGTCGGCAGCGACCGTGCCGTCGAAGACGGTGGCGTCGTCGACCTCGACGTCACGCCCCATCACCTGCAGCGTATTCGTCAGGCGGTTGACGGCCGTGACCGGGCCCTCGAGGTCGTAGCGAAAGCGGATGCGGCTGGCGACGCCCTCGCAGAGCGCGGCGTCGGCGTTGGGGCAGTCGCCGACGCGGCCCTCGACGGCGACCACCATGCCGACCCGCAACTGCGCCGACGTCGCCGTGCGCTCGTTGATGGTCACCATGGCGTTGCGGTCGTCGAAGCGTGTGCCGTTGACGATGACGCTGCCGAAGCCGGTGATGGTGCCCACCGAAACGGTGGCGGCCGACGACGTCCCATCCTCGTCCGACGAACCGCCGCACCCGACCAATGCGGCGCAGCACAGCGTGGCGGCCATGCCACTCACCCAAGGACTGCAATTCGAAGTCTTCATGATGTCCCTTCCGATCCGATTGCCCTGCTCTGCAGGCGTTGACGCCGTTCGATACGCATATCGTCCGCGCCTGCGGTATCGGGGGCATGCCGCCATGGCCGCAACCGGTCGCGCCGTGTATCGCCCTGTCGCAGCGGCCGCCGCGCCGTCGTGATCAATGCAGCGACAGCGCGCCGCGCAGCGGCCGGGCGTGGCAACCCCCGCCGAGGGTCGGACCTTGCCGCCGCGTGGCCGCGCCAGCGCGGGCTCGGGGTCTGGGCTCAGCGCCCGCCACCGCCACCGCCACCGCCACCGCCACCGCCACCACCGCCGCCACCGCCGCCGCCACCGCCGCCGCCGCCACCACCACCGCCGCCACCGCCACCGCCGCCACCACCGCCACCGCCGCCACCGCCAGCGCCGCCACCACCTGCACCGCCGCCGGCCCCTGCGGCGCCCGCCGCCGCTGCGGTACCGACGCCACCGGTCACGGCGGCCGATCCGGGTGCGGACTCGGCGCCGGTGCTGGCCTGGCGGGCCTCCCAGCCGCGGCCGTAGCTCAGCCAGCCGCGCGCCAGGGCCGGCGACGCAGTGGCCGCGGCGCTCGGCGGCGCCGGCGTCGACCCGGGCGCCACGGCGGCCGCGGACGGCCGGGGCTGCGCTGCCGTCGCCGACGCGCCACCGGCCACGGGCGCGGCGCTGGCCGTCGCGCCCGGCGCCGCGGCGGCGCCCTGGCCCCAGCACGACGCCACGGCCAGCCACAGGCACAGGCCGGTCAAGGGGTGGCGTACCGCGACGAACATGCCGATGGATCTCCAGTGATGCCGCCGATTCTGCGTCGGCGCCGGCGCCGCAGCATGCCCGGCGCGTCACGATGCGCCGGCTTCTGGTGTCGCTGCGTCGCCGCAATGTCGCGGTCTGTCGCGGGCGGCGCGCCCGGGGTGCGCCGCCCGCGCGCCTCCCCTAGACTTGCGGCATGAGCACCCAGGCCCGGCCTCGCGTCCTCGTCGTCGACGACGACCCCGATCTGCGCGATCTGCTGACGACCTATCTCGGCAGCAACGGCTTCGAGGTCGCGACGGCCGAGGACGGGCGCACGATGCGAGAGGAGATGGCCCGCGCCGCCCCGGACGTCATGGTGCTCGACCTGATGATGCCCGGCGAGGACGGCCTCGCGCTGACGCGCGCCGTGAAGGCGCAGCGCGACATCCCGATCCTGATGCTGTCGGCGCGCGGCGAGGAGATCGACCGCGTCATCGGACTCGAGGTCGGCGTCGACGACTACCTGGCCAAGCCCTTCAGCCCGCGCGAACTGCTGGCGCGGCTGCGCGCGCTGCTGCGCCGCCACGGCCCGGCGGCGCCGGTGGTGGTCGACGCCGTGCGACGCTTCGGCCCGTTCCGGCTGGACACCGCCGCCCGCGTGCTCTGGCGCGACGGCGTCGAGCTGGCGCTGACGGCGGCCGAATTCGAGCTGCTGGAGGCCTTCGTCAGTCGCCCGCAGTGCGTGCTGTCGCGCGACAGCCTGATCGACCTGCTCAAGGGCTACGAGCGCGACCCCTTCGACCGCAGCATCGACAACCGCGTGACGCGGCTGCGGCGCAAGATCGAGGCCGACCCCGCGGCGCCGAAATACATCCGCACCGTGCGCGGCCAGGGCTACCTGTTCAATCCGAACGGGGACGCCTCCGGCGAGGCCGCGTGAAGCCTCCGCCGACCCTGGTCAGCCGGCATTCGCTGTGGCTGGCCGGCAGCTTCGCGGTGCTGACGCTGTGGTTGATCGTGATGTTCAGCGCGCTCGTGGCCTGGCCGATGGCGCACCGGGCGGCCGACGACCTGGCGGGGCTGATGGTGCTGTCGGCCCAAACCTGGGTCGAGCTGCCGCCGCAGACGCGCGACGCCTTCACGCTCGAACTGCGCGAACGGCACGGACTGGAGCTGCGCCCCGCGACCCCCGACCGGCCGCGTGGCGAGTGGCACGCGCCGCTGGTCTGGCTGCTCGAGGACGCGCTCAACCGCCGGCTCGAAATGCCCACCCACCTGCACCGCGAGGTCGTCGACGGCGAGGTCTGGTACTGGATCAACCTGCCCGTGGGGCAGCGGGGCCTGGCCGTGGGGTTGCCGCGCGACCGCTACAACAGCCAGCCGCTGGTCCTGCTGGCCACCGGCCTGCTCGCCAGCCTGCTGCTGGCCTGGTCGGCGGCCCGCTGGCTGGCCGTGCGCATGGCGGCGCCGGTGGCGCGGCTGGAGCAGGCCATGGCCGTAATCGGCCAGGGGCGGACGCCGCAGCCCCTGGCCGAGGCGGGGCCGCAGGAACTGGCGCATCTCAGTCGCCACTTCAACACCATGGTCGGCCAGGTCAACGAGTTGATGAGCACGCGCACGACCTTGCTGGCCGGCATCTCGCACGACTTGCGCACGCCGCTGGCACGCATGCGGCTGGCCGTCGAGATCATGCGCGAGCAGCCGCAGGCGCAGGCGCAGATGCTCGACCGCCTGGACGCCGAGATCGCCAGGACCAACCACCTGATCGGCGAGGTGCTGGATCTGGCGCGCGGGCTGGCGCACGAGCCGCCGGAGGCGATCGAGTTGCGCCCGCTGCTGGAGCGACTGGCGCAGGACTACGCCACGCCCGACACCCCGGTCCGCGTCGATGCGGCAGTCGATCGCATCGTGGCGCCACCGCAGGCGCTGACGCGGGCGCTGGGCAACCTGCTGCAGAACAGCCAGCGCTACGCCAAGGGCCAGCCGGTCGAGCTGGTGGCGCAGCCGGCGGCCGGCGGCGCGCGCGTGGGCGTGCTGGACCGCGGCCCCGGCATCCCCGCCGACCGCGTCGAGCAGATGCTGCAGCCTTTCCAGCGGCTGGAGACCTCGCGCAGCCGCGCCACCGGCGGCGCCGGGCTCGGGCTGGCGATCGTCAAGGAACTGGCGCGCGCCAACGGCTGGACGCTGGCACTGTCGGCGCGCCCCGGGGGCGGGCTGGCGGCCTGGCTGGACCTGCCGACCGGCACATCGGCCGCGCCGGCAGGCCCGGCAACTCATTCACCGCCACCCTTCTTGCCGCCGCCACCGCCCTTGGGTGTCAGCGTCAGGTCCAGATAGACCAGCCGGCCTGGTGGACAGCCAATGGCCACCGAAGCCGGGTTGGCGGACTTCAAGCGCAGCCCGAATGAACGGCTGGACCAGCGCCCACACCGTCTGGGTGCCGACACGGAAGAGGGGCCGGCTTCACCGGGCGAGTTGCTGAACGCGCCCTCCATGGTCTACAGCCGATCCAAGTCCAGCGACATGGTGGCCGAGGTTCATCGCTGATCAGGATTCGGGATGGTCGATGCGTCCAGCTTTGAGAACCCGCTCACCGTGGACACCAGACGCCCGTCGTCACCCAACGCCAGCGCGAGCTTCAGGCCGAGCACCTTCGCGATGGCCCTCGCCAGCGGCAACCCGAGCCCGGCGTGGGCACCGTCGCTGCCGCTGTGCACCCGCAGGAACTGCTCACCCAGCCGGGGCACGTCCGCGGGCCGCAGGTGCGGTGCGAAGTTGGCAATGGTCAGATCGCCGCTGACGGCCAGCGCCACCTCGATCGCCGAACCGGCGGGCGCATGCGCAACGGCGTTGCCGAGCAGGTTCGCCAGCAACCGGTGGACGAGCACGCTGTCGACGAACACCCAGACCTCGCCGGGCAGGTCGAGGCTCAGGCTCAGAGCGCGTTGCTCGGTCGCGCCAGCCGCGGCGCGCGCCTGGCGGTGCAACTCGGCGGCCAGGTCCACCGGCTCGGGCTGCGGTGACTCGAGCCCGGCCTCGTAGCGCGTCAAGGCCAGCAGCGACTCCACGGTCTGCTCCATCTCGGTGGCTGCCGCACCGATGTCGCAGATGGCGTTGCGACACTCGGTCACGTCGGGGCTGCGCGCCCCGACGTCGGCCAGCAGGCGCATCTCTGCCAGTGGATTGCGCAGCTCGTGGGCCACGTTGCGCGCGTAGCGCCGTTCTCGCGCCAATGCCTCGAGCAGCCGGTCCAGCAGGGCCGAGAAGCTCGCGGCTACCGGCCGCAACTCGCTCGGCAAGGGGCCCGTGTCGAGCCGCGCGCGCGGGTCGTCGAGAACGACCGCTTCCAGCGAGCGCGCAAAGTCGCCGACGGACCTGAGGCCGCGCCCGATCGAGTACGTCGCGATCAGCAGCAGCGCCGCGACCGACCCCAGTGCCACGACGAGCAGCATGACTTCAATGCGCTGCTCGAGCACCTCCAGGTTCTCGATCTCCGCTGCGGTGACGACCGTCATCGCGCCGCGAGGGTCACCGGGGGGCAGTTCGAAGACCTGGGCCACGGCGCGCCCACGGTGACCGTCGGGCAGCGTCATCTCGCGATAGGTGGGGCTGCCGGCGACTGCATCGGGCCGTGGCATGTCGCGACCGGCGCTCGAGTCCGAGTGCACGAGGGTCACCCCGTAGGCATCCCAGATCTGGAAGTAGTCCCTGTGCGAACGCGCGCGGAACTGCGGCATGAGTTCGGCGACGTCTTCCCTGCCCCGATTCGCCGCCGCGAACTCGGCAATGGCTTGCATGCGGTCCCGCAGGTCCTCGTCGAGGGCCCGGTAGAGCTCGTCACGGATCAACAGGTGCAGCGCCACGAAGCTGACCGACAGCACCAGCAGTGCGCCGCCACCGATGGCGGCCGCCAGGCGGCCGCGCAGCGAGCGGCCCGCCGCCTCAGGTGACGACATAGCCGAAGCCGCGCCGCGTCTCGATCAGGTCCCGCAGCCCGGCCCGGGACAGCTTGGTACGCAGGGTGCTCATCAGCACCTCGATCACGGTATCGGACGCGGCGCTGTCGCTCTCGTAGAGCTGCTCGAAAATCACGGCGCGGCTCATCAGGTGCCCCTTTCGGCGCACGAGCAGTTCCAGCAGTGCGTATTCCTTCGGCGTCAGGGTGAGCACGGTGTCGTCGACGCGCCCGAGCTGCCGTGCCGTGTCGAGCGTCAGCGGGCCGCAGCGCAGTTCGGGCGACGCAGCGGCGACACTGCGCCGGCCGAGCGCGAGCAGCCGGGCCAGCAGTTCATCGAAGGCGAACGGCTTGACGAGGTAGTCGTCCGCGCCGAGGTTGAGCGCCTCGACGCGGTCCTGCACCTGGTCGCGGGCGGACAGCACCAGGATGCGCGGCTTCTGCGCCCACCCCTTGAGGGTCTGCAGCACCTGCACGCCGTCCACCCTGGGCATCATCAGGTCGAGCACGACGAGGTCGAACGACAGCCCGTTCAGCATGGCCAGCGCGTCGGCACCGTCGGCAACCGCATCGACGGCCATGCCGTGGCTTCGCAGGCCGGTGGCCAGGGTTCTCCTGACTCGCTCGGAGTCGTCCACCACCAGAACACGCATGGGCGGACTCTGCCGCGCCGACGGCCCGGGTTCCATCCGTATCGACGGCAACAGCGTCGTTTCCCGGTACATATGTCACGAACGCGGCGAAGCGCCCTGCGGCGTCCCGCCCCGCCCCCGTTGGCTTGCGACTCAGTAATCGACGAAGCGGGCGGCATAGATGCCGGCCCATCCCGTCTCCTCTTCCGATTCCTCGCCACCGGCAGCCGCCGCGGCTTCCGCGCCGGGCACCAGCATGCTGACGTTGACCGCCAGCCAGTTGCCGCGGAAGCCGTCACGCTC
The DNA here is from genome assembly GCA_011391855.1 of Burkholderiales bacterium. Lineage (GTDB taxonomy): Bacteria > Pseudomonadota > Gammaproteobacteria > Burkholderiales > Burkholderiaceae_C > Rubrivivax. The sequence continues at coordinate 7,982 of JAABPT010000400.1, read as the reverse complement.
GATGCCGAGTGCCGAGACCACCGCACCGGCCGGTGCCTCGGGGTCCAGCAGGGCGCCCGGGTCGCCCGTGCGCAGCAGCGGCACCAGATCGCCGATCCGGGACGGCCTCACGTCGCGCAGCAGGAGCGCGTGTTCGTTCTCGATGCCGTCCTGGTTGTCTGCGAAACGCACCTTGACCACCGACTTCCCCGGGGTGCCGGTGCCCGACACCGCGCCGAACGACGTCGAACGCCAGCGTGCGGGCTCTTCGATGTCGTCGCCGCCCTCGTCGCCCTTGCCGGCCACGCGGCCGGAGAAGTTCCAGTAGACGAAGTCCTCGATGGTGCGGCCGTCGACCATGTCGCCGCTCCTGGCGATGACGGTCGTCGTTCGACTCTGCATGTCACGCAGGAAGAAACCCTGGCTTGCGGGCACCTGCCCGTTCGTGCCGGGCGGCGTCGCGGCCTCACAGGCGGCCCGCATGGCGGCATTGCCCTCGTTCGGGCAGCGCAGGGGCACTTGGCGCATGCCGCCCCACCCCCCCCAGAACAGCACGTGGCGGCCGTTGAACGACACCGAGATCGCCTCGCCGAAGCGCTGGAACCTCTGGCCGGCCGCTCCCGGCACCTCGTCCCCGATCTTCACCACGGTCTCGAGCGCGATCGGCTTGTTGCCCAGCAGTGCGCGGTAGATGCCGCCTTGGGTGGGCGCCTGCTCGTTGTCGTACCCGGCGAACACCGCGTACCTGCCGCCGGCGCTGGGTGGCGCGGTCGAGCCGAACAGGGTGTTCGATCCCGGGATCTTCGTGAACGAGCTCGCGATCAACTCGATCGGGGCGGTGCCGCGCGTGGCGGCGAAGTCACGGTAGAAGACGCCGGTCTTGCCGACACCGCCCACCGCGAAATTGCCCTTGAACACGATCGTCGTGCGGTTGGTCACCGCGGGCGAGCCCGGGAACTGGTCGAAGCCGACGCCCGGTCCCACGGGGCCGTGAACCGGAACCTGGAAATGCGGGAACGTCTGGACGCCGCCCTCGTACACGTCGCCGAGCATGCTGGCGCCCGTCGCCGGCATGCCGCGCGACGAACCGACGTAGACGCCGGCCGTCCCGGTGCGGGTCTCGGTGCCGTCGCCGAGAACGTAGGTCCACACCGGCGTCGACTGCCCGCGCGTCGCGATGGCGTCGGAGCCCGCGTCGATGCGCGGCACCGACGGGAACTCGTTGAACGCCGCGAGATGGCCGTCCTGCCCGACCGTCGTGTTGTTCGGCGGCGGCACCGTGCCGCCACGGCGGAACACCGTGGACAACGGACCCTGCTCGGCCATCTTGCGCATGTAGATGCCGCGCTCCGGCTCGCCGCCACCCATGGCCGTGTCACCACCCATCCCGCCGCGGCTGCGCGCACGGAAGACCACGACACCCTGCGTGCTGACCGCCGGTTGGTTGTAGCTGTTGAAGACGCTGGCGCCGGCCGCGGCCTGGCTGCTGCTGCCCGCCATGTCCTTGTGGCATGCGCCGCAGTCGGTCGACGAACCGGCCGGGATCACGTCGCCGTTGTTGGCGACCGTGTACCAGGTGTAGCTGAGGTCGGCCGCGCGGACCGACGCCATCGAAGCGAACAGACACGCCGCTGCCGTGGCGAGCACCGTCTTGAAATTCATGATGTCCCCCAGTCTTGTTGATCGGACGCATTCAACGACCTTGCCCCAGAGCGTCACCCGGCCGGCCGGAGCGACCAGCCGGCCGAGGGGATCCGCCGGCGTTCGGCCGGCGGCTGGGGACTCAGTTACTCACCGGCGCCCGGCGGCTTGCCGCCACCGCCCCCGCCTGCGACCAGGATCTCGAGAACGGCGTCGTGCACGGAGCACGTGCCGGCATTGCATGCACCCAAAGTGACTCTTGGGAAGCTGTAGGTGATGCGGTAGGTGCCCGCCACCTGCACCTTCAGGTTGTATCCGTACACGATCTTGCCGGTTGCGTTGATCTCACCGCTTGCGATCCCGTTGTACACCGCCGGACTCACAGGAACGCCGTTGTCCAGCCGCTCGATCCTGAGTGTGGCACTTGGATCAAACACGATGCCTGGGAACGTATCGCTAACCGTGTATTCGATCGGCGTGAAGACAGTCTCCGGCGTCACCCCTGCCAGGTGGCCGTAGTCGGACTCGCGGTCAAGTTCGCTCGGTTCGAGCTTGATCACGAAGTAGCCCGCTTTATCTCCCGAGGTGCCCGAGGCATCCAGAAGCAGGAACTCGACCCGGATCGGGCTGCCGACCTTCAGGCTCGCGGAGCCGCCCGCGAGGTTGTCTCCCCATTTGCCGGAGACGGCGATGCCAGGCTGCGATTCGGTCATGCACGGCGCCTGCCAGACGGCATCGCGCTGGACGTAGTAATAACCCTCAGCCACGCAGATCAAGCCGCCTTCATCCTTGGGCGGCGCGCACTCATACGGATAGAGAACCGGGTCCTTGGTCGGCGGTACCAGGCCCGAAAAGGTGCCAGCAGGGCAGTTGATAGCAAACTTACTCCCCGCTCCGGCCAGGATCGCCGGTACTGACAGGTTGTTGCTGACCTCGGATGTCGGCTTGTTTCCCTTGTCGGCGGGCGGGCCCTTGCTGCCACCCGGCGCAGCCACTGCCACCGCGCTCGCAATCAACGTCAACCACATTGCCGATTTGAGTGTCTTCGATGCCACTTCGCTCTCCTTGAGTTGGCGGCCCCACCCCAAGCATCTCAGGCGGGATCCGCAGTCAACGGCACGAAGGCTGAACCGGTGAACCCGATCAGCACTGCCAGAAGGCCCGCCGATCTCGGTTTCATCCTGTCCACCTCTTCTGTTTGCCGATGAATCGTTTTGTAACGAGTCAACCTTAAGTGACACTAAAAGCAGACCTTTGCAGTTCCAATTGACACGCCCGCTTGAGTTGGCGCAACACCGGGCCCTTCCGGCAGGGCGCCGGGCAGGCGTGTATCGGTGGGGATTCCCGGGTCCGCCTGCATGACATGCCGCAGCCGCGGCGCTGCAGACGCGGGTGACCGTCGTTGGCCATCCCGAAGATCCAGGACTTCTTCGCCCACGCTGCGCAGACGCGCAAGATCTACTCGGTCGTCGAGACCGGAACGGACGGCACGCTGATCGATCCGCGGGCGCCGGCGGGTGTGCTGGTGACCTCGGTGGACATTGAACGCCACGGCCTGCGCAACGGCTGGCTGGCCGTCTCCGCGAGCATGCTCGAAGCCGTGACCGCGAGAGCTGGGCCGGCGTCTGCGTGACGCGCACGGGCAAGTGAGCCAGCCGGCGGCGGCGCGATGTGCCGGGAATGATCGCGCCAGGCGCGGCGGCGGAAGGAGCAGGCTAGAATTTCCGCCGCTGCGGGTGTAGTTCAATGGCAGAACGGCAGCTTCCCAAGCTTCATACGAGGGTTCGATTCCCTTCACCCGCTCCAGACAGGACAAAGCAAAGGGCCCCGCGCGGGGCCCTTTTGCTTGGGTCGCCGCCGCGCCTTACTTGCCGCAGCCGTTCGCCTTGATCCGGTCGTCGGCCGCCTTGGCCTGCACGAGGCCATAGCCGAACTTGGTGTCGCGACCGGCGGCGCCCAGGTCCTGCGCGCTCAGGTTCAGCGAGGTGCGCAGCTGCGACGCGGTGCACCCCAGGTTTTGCGCCCACACCAGCGCGGCCACCGCCGAGACATGCGGCGTGGCCATCGAGGTGCCGTCGAAGTAGGCGTAGTTGGAGGAGCCCACACCCAGGTTCGCGCTCTCGCCGATTCGCTGCAAGAGCGCTGCGCCATCCGCCTGCGACGCCGTCACCGACGGGATCGTTGTCGCCGTCGTGCCCAGCGTGCCGGAGAAGTCGCCGGCGACGTTGTTGTAGACGATCGCGCCGACGCCGCCGCTGGCCTGGCAGTTGCTGACCTTGACGGCGAAGTCGTAGGTGCCGCGCTGGATCAGGCAGACCTTGCCCGACATGCTGCCCGGGCTCGCCGTCCCGCCGAGGCCGAAGTCGGCCAGCGCACCGGTGGCGCTGCCCACGGGCGAACCATCCATGGCGCCCGGCACGTAGGTCGTGCTGCCCACGGTCAGCGTCGACATGCGCCCGCTGCCCATCGGCACCGTCGACAGCACATTGACGCCCGGCGCCGCGATCTCGACGTCCTTGTTGTATTGCGAGAACGTCGCCCAGGCCTTGTTCTGGTCGATCGCCGCCACCGATACGACGCTGGCGTAGCCGGCGGGGTAGGAGGTGCGGCTGTTGCCGCCGTTGCCGGCGGCAGCGATCGGCAGGATGCCACCCGACAGCAGGCTGGCGAACGCGTTCTGCTCGGTGCGGCTCGACACCGAACCGCCCAGAGACATGCTGATGACGTGGGCCCCGGCGGCCTTGCACTTGTTCGCGGCGGTCACGAGCGACGACGAATAGGCCCAGCCGTCGGCACCGAAGACCTTGACGATGTGCAGCTTGAGGGTGGCGTTGGCGCTAACGCCGACGACGCCGGTGCCGGCGTTGTTCAGAGCCGAGATCGTGCCGGCGACATGGGTGCCGTGGTGGTTCTCGTCCGTGTACCACCAGCCGGTGCCGGAGTCGAACTCGCCAGTCACGTTGCCGGCGGCCGACAGATCTTCGTGGCCACGGCTGTAGCCCGAGTCGATGATGCAGACCTTTCGGGTGGACAGATCGGTGCCGGCGAACTGGTCGGCCTGCACCATGGTGATGCCGTAGGGCACCAGCTGCCCGGTCTGATACGGCGAGCCGTCCGACGGCGTGGCGCTGGCGTACGGGTAGCGCTTGGCGTCTTCCTCGACGTACTCGACGTTCGGGTTGCGCGACAAGCCGGCCAGCGCCTGCGTCGGCACCTCGACCGCCATCGCGTCCATGCCGAAGATCTCCTGCGCCACCGCGCCGCGCGCGGCCGAGACGGCGCCGCGGATCGCCGCCGCGGCCCCCGGCTTGTAGGCGACGACGACGCGGGCGGTGTCGGCCGCCCGAGCCAGCGGGGCGGCGAGGGCCGCCGCGGCGGCCAGGGCCAGCAGCAAGGGACGGGTGGACAGGGCAGGTGCAGGCTTCATGGCGGCGGTTCCTCGTGGTTCGGCGGGCTCGGCGCCGGCGACGGCCGGGCGCGTTCACGCTGCGCAGCGCGGCAGCACGTGCAGTGTAGGCAGCCGACCCGGCGCCGGCGGCACCGACCTCGCGATCGGGGCCCCGTGGATTCCCTCGGTCGTGCGGCGTAGTTCACGCGCCGCACGCGGCAGTCGGACCCCGCCCGCGGGCCCGGGCCGGCGCTACAGCTGCGACTCGATCGGCAGCAGCCCCAGGAACCAGACGCCGAATTGGCGCCAGGTGCTGACCTCGGGTTCGTCCTGCAACTGCCGCATGCCCTCGGCCGTGGTCTCGTTCCACACCAGGCGCGCCGAACCATCGGTGCCGACGACGCGCTCCACGCGCCAGGCCACCTTGTCCAGGCCACCCTCGAATCCGCGTGCCAGCGCGCTGGCCATGGGCTCGCTCTCGCCCACGACGCCGATTTCAGTATTCAGTTGTGCCGACCGCGGGTCGAGATTCAGCGAGCCGATGAAGACGGCCCGCCGGTCGAAGATGAAGGTCTTGGCATGCAGCGAGGCACGCGAACCGCTGATCTGGCGCTTGCCGTCCTTGGCGCGTGCGTAATCGATGGCCCCCGGCTTCAGTTCGTACAGCCGCACGCCGCCTTCGAGCAGCGGCTCGCGGTATTTCTTGTAGCCCGCGTGGACCGCGCCCACGTCGGTGGCTGCCAGAGAATTGGTCAGCACGGTGACACGCACGCCCCTTTGCACCAACGCGTTCAGCGCCGCCACCCCGGCGTCGCCCGGGACGAAATAGGGCGAGACGATCAGCAGTTCGCTGCGCAACTGCACGCCGATGCGGGCCAGCTGCGGCAGCAGGTGGCCTTCGTTGTCTTCGGGCGGCCGCGTCACCTTGGCCGGGTCGTCGACCACCACATGACCGCGACCCCAGTACATGCCGTCCGTTCCGGCCGCCAGGCTCCGCGCCGCGGTGGACCGGGCCTGGCGCACATAGGGGCTGTCGGCCTGCGCTTCGGCGAAGGCAGCAAGCTGTTCGCGCAGCACGTCCAGGCTCGCGGCCTGCCCCAGGCGGCCGGTCAGTGCGCCGACGGGGATCGACATGGGCGCGTTCCAGAACAGGTCGAAGGCGTTCGACACTTCGGCCACCACCGGGCCCAGCGTCAGCACGTCCAGATCGCCGAAGGCGACGTCGCCGCTGGCCTCGAAATATTCGTCGCCGATATTGCGGCCACCCAGCACCGCGCGCTGGTTGTCGGCCACGAAGGCCTTGTTGTGCATGCGCCGGTTGGTGCGCGAGAAGTCCGAAAGCATGCCCAGGCCGCGGAAGGTGCGCGAGGCCACCGGGTTGAAGAGGCGGACCTCGATCTGCGGGTGCGCGTCCAGGCTCAGCAGCGTCTCGTCGTTGGCCTGGGTGCCCACGTCGTCGACCAGGACGCGCACACGCACGCCGCGGTCGGCGGCACGCAGCAGGGCATGGGCGAACAGGCGCCCGGTCAGGTCGTCGTGCCAGATGTAGTACTGCACGTCCAGCGAACGCTCGGCCGCGTCGGCCAACAGCATGCGCGCCACCAGCGCGTCCACCCCGCTGGGCAGCGGGCGGAAGGCGCTCTGGCCGGCATGCGCCTGCAGCGGCTCGCGGCCGGCCCGGCCCAGCGCGGTGGAGGCGGTGTCGTGCAGCGCCTGGGAATCGCTGCGCTCGTATTCGGCCGGCAGGCTGGCACAGCCCGTGATCAGCATCGTGACCACCACAACGACCCAACGCCACATGGTCATTGGCCCGGGCAGGTCATGCGCAGGCCGGCGTACTGGCCCACGGCCTGGGTGCCGGTATTGTCGGTATCGGTCATCACCGCGACACCCACCACGGGGCCCGGCTCGGCGCCATAGGCACGCCGGTAGTCCTCGGCCACGTTGCGCTGCACGGTCTGCCACGCGCCCAGACCGGACGGGCCCGAGGCCACGGCCAGCATCTTGACCTGGCTCGTGTGTGCCGAGGGAATGACCGTGCCCACCGGCACCTGGTCGGTCCAGACATACATCAGCACGGCGTAGGGGGGTTGCCGGCCGGCCAGGGACTTGGCGCGGCTGAAACGTTTCTGTTCCGCGTCGGGCAGGGTGCCCACGTCGCCGTCGAAGGCCACCAGCACCCGCAGTGGCGCGTCTTCGCGGTCCTTCTGGCGGTTGTCGGCGCCTTCCACCAGCGCGTCGGTCTTCCAGTCCCAGCTCAGCGTCATGGGCGTGCCCAGCGCGGGCTTCACACGCGCCACGAAGAGCGAGGCCGACCGGTCCGCGCTGGCGCGCAACACGCCGGTGCGGTTGCCGTCCTGCACCAGTGTGTAGGCCGTGTCGCGCTTCAGCTTGGACAGCGGCAGGTGCGCCCAGCCGGCTTCCTTCTGGTCGAAGCCGAGGTTGCGGGGCTGGCAGGGCGTACCCGCTTCGGGTGGCGCGGCACCGGCCGTCAAGCAGGCCAGCCCCAGGCAGGGCAGAACGAAACGGTGCGGTGCGCTCATGGTGGCCCGGGGGGACGAGTGGAACGACGCCGCATTGTCGCTGCGCGCGCGCAGGCAACCGGCGGCCCGCACCACGCGGCCGGAACGAGCCACTGCATCAACCACGCGCACGAGCACGTGGCCGATGTTGCCCGGCATGGCCGGGCATGGCCGGGCACAATCGCCGCCCGATGAACCCGCCAGCACCCGATCGAGACCCCGACCGCCGCGCCGCCGTGCGCAGTTTCGTGCTGCGCGCCGGCCGCATGGGGCCCGGCCAGCAGCGGGCGCTGAAGGAACTGGGGCCGCGCTACCTGCTGCCTTTCACGCCGCAGCCGCTGGACCTGGACGCCACCTTCGGCCGCCACGCCCCGCACGTGCTGGAGATCGGCTTCGGCATGGGCGACGCCACGGCGCAGGTGGCGGCGGCGATGCCGGGCACCGACTTCATC
>JAABPT010000389.1 GCA_011391855.1 Burkholderiales bacterium | reverse complement strand
CTGGGTCGGCTGGATCACGTGCCCGTCGAGCCCGGCTTCCTTCAACGAGCCGCCGTAGGCCACCGTCATCAGCTGGCTGTAGTAGGTGACCGGCATCGCGAGCTTGGTGCCGTGCTTGCGGTTGATTTCCGACTGGTAGACCTCGACGTTGGTCTGGCACAGCGGGCAGGGCGTGACGATCATGTCGGCGCCGTGGTCGTAGGCCGACTCCACGATGTCGCGGATCTGCTTCTGGCTCTTCTCGGGTTCCGAGAAGGCCAGCGCGCCGCCGCAGCAGGTGACCTTCTGGTCGTAATTCTTCAGTGCTTCGGCGCCGACGGTCTCGACCAGCTTGTCCAGGTACATCGGGTTCTCGAACGACTCGCCGGCGATGCCGAAAGGCCGGTTGGTCTGGCAGCCCACATAGCCGGCGAACTTGATGCCGGTCAATGGCTTGACCACTGGCGCGCCGAGTTGCTCGTAGCCGAAGTCCTCGATCAGCACCTCGACCATGTGCTTGACCGCCGCCTTGCCCTGGTACTGCAGGCCGGCTTCCTTCAGCGCCTCATTGGCGTTGGCGAGGAAGCCGCGGTCGACGTCGAGCTTTTCCTTGCTCTCGCGCGCGTTCAGCCAGCAAGCGGCGCAGGTGGCCACCACGTCCTGCCCCGGCAGGTGCTTCTCGGCGAGCGCGAAATTGCGCGCGTTGAGCACGTGGCGCGTCAGCTCGCTGGCACCGGTGTAGCTGATCGAGGCGCCGCAGCAATTCCAGTCGGGGATCTCGGTGAGCTTGATGTCGAGCGTCTTGCACATCGCGTTCGTCGACGTCAGGTAGTTCGCCGCCGAAGCCTTGTACTGCGACGAGCAGCCCGGATAGAACGCGTATTCCTTCTTCGCCATCGCTGGTCTCCTGGTGCGGTGGTGCGCGTCAGCGCCCGGCCTTGCCGCGCTGTTCGATCTGCTGCACCTTGGCGAGCATCGCCTCGATGCCCTTGCTGTCCTTGCAGCGGTGGCCGCCGAGGACTTCCATCGGGTTCAGCCGCCCGGCCTTCAGCATGCCGAAGCCGACATGGCGCATCGCCCAGGCCTTCTTCAGGCCGGCCACGAAGCCGTCCTTGAAGTAGACCCACAGCGTGATCTTCATCTCGTTGACGCGGCCGGTGCGCTTGAAGTTGTCGTAGAACGCCAGCGAGAAGTCGCGCGTGGGCTGCATCTTCGGCGCCAGCCCGAGGCGCTGCGAATAGCTCGCCAGGCCATGCATGATGGTCGTGATCGGCAGCTTGCGCGGGCAGCGCACGACGCAGTTGTAGCAGCTGGTGCACATCCACATGGCGTCGGACTTCAGCACCTCCTCGCGCTTGCCGGCGCGGATCATCATGAAGAGCTTCTGCGGCGAGTGCTCCCAGTGCGAGCCGAGTGGGCACGAGCCGGCGCACACGCCGCACTGCATGCACATCTTCACCATCTCGCCGCCCTCGACCTCGCGCTCCACCTCGCGCAGAAAGTCGAGCTGGTAGGGCCTGGCGGCAGCCGGGGTCTGGGTTTGAGTCTGGGTCTGGGTCTGGGTCTGCACAGTCATCGCCGTCTCCCGCTCACGCGAAGCCCTTCATCGGGCTCATGCCGATCGCATTGATCTGCGCCACGTAGTCATTGATCAGCCTGGGCAGGCGCTCGACGTCGGTGATGGCGACCTCGTGGCTGACCACGCGCTCGGTCTCCAGCCCCAGTTGCGTGAGCGTGTCGCCGACCTTGCTCATGCGGTAGTGCGCCATCTCCGAACCCTTGACGAAATGGCACTGGTAGTCGTCGCCCTTCTTGCAGCCGAGCATCATCAGGCCGTCCCAGCCGCCATTGAGCGCGTCGGTGATCCAGATCGTATTCACCGACCCCAGGCAGCGCACCGGGATCACGCGCACGAAGGCAGAGACCGTGCGCCGCTGCAGCGCCGCCATGTCGAGCGCGGGGTAGGCGTCGTTCTCGCAGGCCAGGATCAGGATGCGCGGCTTCTCGCTGAACTCGTCGGGCATGTCCACCGACTTGATCTGCGCGCCCACGCTGTCCACCGAATAGTTCTCGAACGAGATCACGCGCACCGGGCAGGCGCCCATGCAGGTGCCGCAGCGCCGGCAGCGGCTCTCGTTGAAGACCGGGAAGCGCCGCTCGTCCTCGTCGATGGCGCCGAACGGGCACTCCACCGTGCAGCGCTTGCACTGCGTGCAGCCTTCCAGGCGCACGATCGGGTAGCTCAGGTCGCCGCTGCGCGGATGCGCGCCGCGGCCGAGCGCGGCATTCTCGATCGCCTGGATCGCCTTCATCGCCGCACCGGTGGCGTCTTCCTGCGCCTGCGCGATGTCCATCGGGCGGCGCGTCGGTCCGGCCGCGTAGATGCCGGTGCGGCGCGTCTCGTAGGGGAAGCAGATGAAATGCGAATCGGCGAAGCCGTGCTTGAGCTGCGGCAGGTCGGGGCCCTGGCGATACCTCAGGTTCAGCACCGACATCTTCGACAGCGTGACCTTCTTCTCGACCGCCGCCGCCTCGCCCTTCTCGGCCGCGGTGACGGCGGCCGTCCACTCGTCGAGTTCGACACCGGCGTTGGCGACCTGGCCGGTGGCCAGCACCACCAGGTCGGCCTCGGCGGCGACCTCCTCGTCCAGGATGAGATCGCGGAAACGCACGCGCGCGCCGTCACCCACGGCTTCCACCGCGCTCGCCTGGCTCTTGGTGAAAGTCACGCCCTTGTGCTGCGCGCTGCGGTAGAAGTCCTCGCCCATGCCCGGCGTGCGCAGGTCGGTGTACAGCACCATGGCGCCGACCTCGGGGTCTGCGTCCTTGAAGTACATCGCCTGCTTGATGCTGGTGCCGCAGCAGTGGCCCGAGCAGTAGGGCAGGTGCTTGCCGCTGCCGTCGCGCTGGCCTGCGCACTGGATGAAGACGACGTTCTTGACCGCCTTGCCGTCGGCACGCCGGATCGGGCCACCGCCCGCGGCAGCGGCGGCGCGCGCCAGCGCCTCGAGTCCGGCCTGGTCGACGACGTGCGGATTCGCGCCGCCGCCCAGGTCGGGCAGCTTCGCGATGTCGTAGGCGGTGAAGCCGCTGGCCTGCACGATGGCGCCGACGGTCTCTTCGCTCGTGCCGCCGTCGCCGCGCTCGATGCGCACCTTGAAGCGCCCGGGGGCACCGGCGGTCTCGGCGATGCGGGCCTGCAGCATCACTTCGATGCGCGGGTTGGCGGCCACGCGCTCGATCAGGGCGTCGACACCGGTGTCGACCGGCTCGCCATAGGGTTCGCGCGAGGGCGTGCGCTTCCAGAGCCGGGCGGCCCAGCCACCGAGGGCCGCCTCGCGCTCCACCAGCAGCACGTCGTAGCCGGCCTCGGCCGCTTCCAGCGCCGCCGTGAGGCCGCTGATGCCGCCGCCGACCACCAGCAGGCGGCGTGAATCGGCACGGTTCGGGTTGCCACCCGGCACCTTGAGCTTCTTCAGCTCGGCGCAGCCCATGCGGACGTAGTCGTCGGCCATCTCCTGGCGCACCTCGTCGTGCGCCGGCCCTTCGGCCACGATCCACAGCACGCCCTCGCGCAGGTTGGCGCGCGCCACGGCGACTTCGGGAAAGTGGAAGGCCTCGGCCTTCATGCGGCGCGAGCAGGCGGCCAGCATGACGTGCGTGACGGCCTCCTCGCCCTGGATGTCGGCGCGGATGGTTGCCACGCCCTCGTCGCTGCACAGGAACGGGTGCTCGCGCACGAGCGCCATCTTGCCCTCGCGCTTGGCCACCTTGGCCAGTTGGGCGGCGTCGAGCTTGTCACCGATGCCGCAGCCGGTGCAGATGTAGGCAGCGGTCTTCATTTCAGCCATGGGAGGCCTCCGAACGCTCGGCACGATGGATGACCTGGATCCCGCGCAGCGCCGCCGCGGTGGCGCTCTGCACCGAGCGGTTCACGTCCAGCGGGCTGGCCGCGGCGCCGGCCGCGAACTGGCCGCCGCTCAGGCTGCCCTCGATGAAGCCGCTGGAGTCGCGAACGATATCGTCGGGCAGTTGCAGGCCGTCGGTCTCGGGCTGCATGCCCACCGCCAGCACCACCAGGTCGTGCTCGGTGGCGTAGCGGTGGTAGCCCTCGGTGTCCACGCCATGCAGCACCGGGTTGCCATTGGCTTCGTTCAACGCAATGCGAGCGACCTTGCTCTTGACGAAGGCCACATCCGGGTCGGCATGGACCATGGCGCTGAAATCCTCGAGCCGGTCGATGGCGCGGATGTCGATGTAGTAGACGGTGGACCTGGCGCCGCCCTCGGCGTAGGCTTCGCGCACGTAGCGCGTCTGCTTCAGCGTGGCCATGCAGCAGGTGCGCGAGCAATGGCGCAGGTGGTTCTCGTCGCGCGATCCCGCACACTGGATGAAGGCGATATTCTTCGCCGGCTCGCCGTCCGAGGGCCGCAACAGCCTGCCGCCGGTGGGCCCGGCGGGGTCGGCCAGGCGCTCGAATTCCAGGCTCGTGATCACGTTCTTGAAGCGCCCGTAGCCATAGGGCTGGATGCGTGCGGCGTCGTAGGGCTTCCAGCCGGTGGCCCAGATCACGCTGCCCACGCTGAGCGTCAGCGTCTGCGCGGTCATCTCCAGGTCCACGGCGCCCACCGGGCAAGCCTGCCTGGCCTTCTCGGCTTCCGGCGTGCTGATGATCGACGGGTCGATCACATAGCGCGGCGGATAGGCCATCACGTGCGGCAGGTAGGCCGCGCCGATCTCGTCCAGGCCGTAGTTGTAGGGGTTGCGGATCTTCGCGCTCACGGCACGAGCGCAATCGCCGCAGGCCGTGCAGCGCTCGTTGACGTAGCGCGGGTGCTGCACGACGCTCACCGTGTAGTTGCCGGCGCTGCCGCTCACGGCACTGACCTCGGCCATCGTCAGCACGCGCACGTTGCGGTTGGCGCGCAGCCGCCGCAGGTTGATCTCCAGCCCGCAGGTGGGGTGGCACATCTTCGGGAAGTAGCGGTACAGCAGCGCGGTGCGCCCGCCCAGCGTGGGGCTGCGCTCGACCAGGATCACCTGGCGGCCGGCCTCGGCCGCCTCCAGCGACGCGGTCATGCCACTGATGCCACCCCCCACCACCAGCAGGGTGGGACTGGAAGCCACGGACTCACTCATCGTGCATCTCCTCCCGGCGGCAGCCTACAGCAAGCTGCGCACCTCGAAATTCATGTTTTCCAGGTCACCCAGCACCCAGGTCGGCGGTGCGCCGATGCCGGCCACCGTGCCCGGGTCGACAACCCAGGTCTGGCCACCGAGAACATTCAATTGCCGGCTTGCACTGGAGGCATGCGAATGCCCGCAGCACACCAGGTCGTAGTCACCCGTGCAGGCCATGCCGCGCGCCAGATGCGGGTAGTGGGTGACGAACAGCCGCCGGCCCCCGAGCGAGATATCGGCCTCGGCGCCGTGATACGTGATCAGGCCGCCCGAGGCCGCGCTCATGCGCACCATGGCCAGGCTGTCACCCAGGTTGTTGCCATGCACGGCGTGCACCGGCAGCCCCAGCGCCAACAGCGGCCGCAGCGTGTGGCCGCCGATGATGTCGCCGCAATGCACGACCGCCTGCGCGCCTTCGCCGCGCGCCGCCAACACGGCCGCCAGCAGCGGGTCGGCCCGGTCGTGGCTGTCGGAAACGATGCAGATCTTCAACTCGCCTCGCGCTTTCTTTCCTGTCGTGGCGTGCCCGCGGCCGATGCCGCCACGCGCACTTCTCGGCTCTGGCACTGGACCACAGGCCGCCGCGCCGACGAATAACCCTCGCGGGTAGCCGCCACTAGCCCATAGGGGTAATAGACGCCTTCACCAGCGGTTCCGCCTAATGGACAGCTGATCCAGGGTGGAGCTCCAGGGTGGAGCCGACACGCGCCCGGCCGACACAACGACACCGAACCATGGCGCACGCACCCCTGCACGACCCGATCGCCGACCCGCAGGCCGAGGCAGCGCACGAGGTGCGCAAGACCACCTGCTACATGTGCGCCTGCCGCTGCGGCATTCGCGTGCATCTGCGCGACGGCAAGGTCCGCTATATCGACGGCAACCCCGACCACCCGCTGAACCAGGGTGTGATCTGCGCCAAGGGCTCGTCGGGGATCATGAAGCAGTATTCGCCGGCGCGGCTGCTCAAGCCGCTCAAGCGGCGCGAAGGCGCCGAGCGCGGCGCCGGCGACTTCGTCGAGATCGAGTGGGAAGAGGCCTTCGCCACCCTCACCGAACGGCTGGGCCGCATCCGCGCCACCGACCCGAAGAAGTTCGCGCTCTTCACGGGGCGCGACCAGATGCAGGCGCTGACGGGCCTGTTCGCGCGCCAGTTCGGCACGCCGAACTACGCGGCGCACGGCGGCTTCTGCTCGGTGAACATGGCCGCCGGCATGATCTACACCATCGGCGGCTCGTTCTGGGAGTTCGGCGGACCCGACCTCGACCGCGCCAAGCTGTTCGTGATGATCGGCACCGCCGAGGACCACCACAGCAACCCGATGAAGATCGCGCTGTCGAAGTTCAAGCGCGACGGCGGGCGCTTCGTGTCGATCAACCCGGTACGCACGGGTTACTCGGCGATCGCCGACGAATGGGTGCCCATCCGCCCCGGTACCGACGGCGCCTTCCTGCTGGCGGTGATCCACGAGACCCTGGCCAAGGGCTTGTACGACCGCGACTTCGTCGTGCAGTACACGAACGGCGGCGAACTCGTCAACCTCGACGACGCGAGCGACGAATTCGGCATGTTCGTGCGCACCGAGGTGCCGCAGGAAGAGGCCTGCTACGACCCGCAGAACAAGCTCTGGTGGGACCGCCACCAGAACAAGGCCGTGGTCTCGCACACCAAGGGCGCCGACCCCTTCCTGCTCGGCGAATTCACGCTGCCCGACGGCACGCCGGTGAAGCCTTCGTTCCAGTTGCTGCAGGACCGTGTCAAGGACTACACCCCCGAGTGGGCGGCGCAGATCACCGGCATCCCGGCCGACACCATCCGCCGACTGGCGCACGAAATGGGCGTCACCGCGCGCGACCAGCGCATCGAACTGCCCATCGCCTGGACCGACGCCTGGGGCAACGAGCACGACACCGTGAGCGGCAACCCGGTGGCCTTCCATGCCATGCGCGGGCTGGCCGCGCATTCCAACGGTTTCCAGACCATCCGCGCGCTGGCCATCCTGATGTCGCTGCTGGGCACCATCGACCGGCCCGGGGGCTTCCGCCACAAGGCGCCGTTCCCGCGGCCGATCCCGCCCTGCGCGCGCACGCCCAACGACGCGCGCGCCGTGCAGCCCAACCGCCCGCTCGACGGCATGGCGCTGGGCTGGCCTTCCGACCCCGACGACCTATTCGTCAACGACGACGGCTCGCCGGTGCGCATCGACAAGGCCTTCTCGTGGGAGTACCCGCTGTCGGTGCACGGGTTGATGCACAACGTCATCACCAACGCCTGGCGCGGCGACCCCTACCCGATCGACACGCTCTTGATCTTCATGGCCAACATGTCGTGGAACTCCACCATGAACACGGCCGAAGTGCGCAAGATGCTCAACGACAAGCGCGAGGACGGCGAATACAAGATTCCGTTCCTGGTCGTCGCCGACGCCTTCCATTCGGAGATGACGGCCTACGCCGACCTGATCCTGCCCGACACCACCTACCTCGAGCGTCACGACGTGATGTCGATGCTCGACCGGCCGATCTCCGAATTCGACGGCCCGGTGGATTCGGTGCGCATCCCGGTGGTGCCGCCGTCGGGCGACTGCAAGCCGTTCCAGGAAGTGCTGATCGAACTGGGCACGCGGCTCAAGCTGCCCACCTTCGTGACGCCCGCGGGGCAGCGCAAATACCGCGACTACCCCGACTTCATCGTCAACTGGGAGACCGAACCCGGCTCGGGCATCGGCTTCCTGGCCGGCTGGCGCGGCAAGGGGGGCGAGAAGTTCCTCATCGGCGAGCCCAACCCGCGCCAGTGGGAGATGTACGAGCAGCACAACTGCGTCTACCACTACGAATTGCCGCGCAGCTACCAGTACATGCGCAACTGGAACCAGGGCTACCTGGAATGGTCGCGCGCCAACCGCATCACGCGTTACGCCGAGCCGATCCTGATCCACCTGTATTCCGAAGTGCTGCAGCGTTTCCGCAGCGCGGCGCAGGGCAAGGGGCTGGCGCGCAAGCCGCCCGAGCACCTGAAGAAGCGCATCGAGACCTACTTCGACCCGCTGCCGTTCTTCTACGAGCCGCTGGAGTCGCACGTCACCGACAAGCACAAATACCCGCTGGCCGCGGTGACGCAGCGTCCGATGGCGATGTACCACTCGTGGGACTCGCAGAACGCCTGGCTGCGGCAGATCCACACCTACAACCTGCTGTACATCAACACACAGACGGCGCGCGCCTTGGCCATAGGCGACGGCGACTGGGTGTGGGTGGAATCGCAATGGGGCCGGGTGCGCTGCAAGGCCGCGCACTCGCAGGCCGTGGAGCCGGGTACGGTGTGGACCTGGAACGCCATCGGCAAGGCCGCGGGCGCCTGGAACCTGGCCGGCGACGCCAACGAGTCGCGCGAGGGCTTCCTGCTCAACCACGTCATCTCCGAAGAACTGCCGGTGCGCGGCAGCGACGCGCGGGTGTCCAACTCCGACCCCATCACCGGCCAGGCCGCCTGGTACGACGTGCGCGTGCGCGTCGTCAAGGCCGGGGCCGAAGAGCCGCAGCACAGCGAGCCGCAGTTCCAGCCCATGCGCCGCTACCCGGGCATGCGCGAGGCGCCGCAGGAGCTGGCCGGGCTCGACACCGCGGTCCCGCCCGCAAAGGCGCCGCGATGAGCCAGCGCCAGCTCGCCCTGGTCATCGACCTCAATGTGTGCGTGGGGTGCCACGCCTGCGTCACCAGTTGCAAGGAATGGAACAGCAGCGGCGCGGCGGGCCCGATGAGCGACCAGAACCCCTACGGCGCAGACCCCAGCGGCACCTTCTTCAACCGCGTGCAGACCTTCGAAGTGGGCGAGTTTCCGTTCACCGAGACGGTGCACTTCCCCAAGAGCTGCCTGCATTGCGAAGACCCGCCCTGCGTGCCGGTGTGCCCCACCGGCGC
>JAABPT010000388.1 GCA_011391855.1 Burkholderiales bacterium | reverse complement strand
TACTGCAGCTGGGCCTGCCCCTACGGTGCGCGCGAGCTCGACGAAAAGCAGAAGGTGATGAAGAAGTGCACGCTGTGCGTGGACCGCATCTACGACACCCGGCTGCCCGAGGCCGACCGCCGGCCGGCCTGCGTGATGGCCTGCCCCACGTCGGCCCGCATCTTCGGCGATATCCACGACCCGCAGTCCGACGCCTCGCGCGCCATCCGCGAAAACGGCGGCTACGCGCTGATGCCCGAATGGGGCACGCAGCCGGCCAACCACTACCTGCCGCGGCGCACGACGCGCATACGCATCCACCAGGACGAACTCGTGCGCTCCGACAACCCCTTGCGCGTGGAGGGCCACCTGCCCAGGCCGGCCGACGATGCGGCCACGCTGGAAGACGCCAGCTTCTGACACCCCTGGCCGGGCGCACCGGCAGCCAATACCCGAACCACGATCCTCCCCATGCACCCGGCCGTCTCCGTCATCCTCCTCACCACGCTCATCGGGGCCGGGCAGGGCCTGTTCCTGGCGCTGTTCACGGTGCAGAGCTACACGCTCGTGGGCCTGTTGCCACCGGCCGATGGTCCTGTCTTCTACGTGGCCGGCAGTGTCGTTGCCCTGGCACTGCTGGTCGCCGGGCTGGTGGCCTCGTTCTTCCACCTCTCGCGGCCCGAGCGCGCCTGGCGCTCGGCGGCGCAATGGCGCACGTCGTGGCTGTCGCGCGAGGTCATCGTGCTGCCGGCCTTCATGGCCGCCGTGGCGCTGTACGGGCTGCTGCATGCCGTTGGCGGAGGCCCGGTGCTGCTGCGCGCGCCGGCGGGGTTGGCGATCGACGCCAGCCTGGCCGTGGGCGCCGCGGCCAGCGTGCTGGCGTTCGCGCTCTTCGTCTGCACCGGCATGATCTACGCCTGCCTGCGCTTCCTGGCCGAATGGCACACGCCGCTCACGCCGCTGAACTACACGCTGATGGGCGGCGCGTCGGGCTTCACGCTGGCCGCCGGGATGGCGGCATGGCTGGAGCCGCAGCGGGTCGGCGTGCTGGCGGCCTGGGCCATCGTCCTCACCGTGCTGGCGGCCGTCGGCCGCCTGGCTTCGCTGTGGCGCAACGCACGACTGAAGCCGCGCTCCACCACGCAGTCGGCCATTGGCATCAAGCATCCCGTCGTGGTGCAGCGGTCGATGGGTTTCATGGGCGGCTCGTTCAACACCCGCGAGTTCTTCCATGGTGCCGGACCCGGGCAATTTCGCGCCGTCAGGCAGGTGTTCATCGTGCTCGCCTTCGTGGTGCCGCTCGTCCTGCTGGCCCTTGGGCGCCCCGAGGCTTCGGCACCGCTGCTGCTGGCGGCCTTCGGGGTGCAGTACGTCGGTCTGCTGGCCGAGCGCTGGTTCTTCTTTGCGCAGGCGCGGCATCCGCAGAATCTGTACTACCAGGCCGTCAGCTGAAGCCGTGAAGGACCGGGCTTGAATCCGCCGAAGCACTGGGCCCGCACCATGGTCATCTCGCTCGGCGTGTCGCGCGAAGGCGCGGGTCAGGGACGGCCGGCGTGAGCGCACGCACGAGCGCCCTGCTCAACGCCCGGCGCTGGTTTCCGCCCCTGGCCTGGTGGCCCCAGGTCACACGAGCCACGGTCAAGGACGACGCCATGGCCGCCTTCACCGGCGCCATCATCGTGCTGCCGCAGGCGGTGGCCTTCGCCACCATTGCCGGGTTGCCGCCGGAATACGGCCTGTACGCGGCCATGGTGCCCGCGGTGGTGGCTGCGCTGTGGGGGTCGAGCCGCCACCTCGTTTCCGGGCCGACGACGGCGATCTCGATCCTGGTGCTGGCCGTACTCAGCCCGCTGGCCGAGCCCGGCACCGAGCGCTTTGTCGCCATGGCGCTGACGCTGAGCCTGATGGTCGGGCTGATGCAGTTCGCCATGGGACTGGCGCGCCTGGGCGCGCTCGTCAATTTCATCTCGCACACCGTGATCGTGGGCTTCACCGCGGGGGCGGCGTTTCTCATCGCAGCCAGCCAGGTGAAGAATTTCTTCGGTCTGGCTGTGCCGCGTGGCGCTGCGTTCCACGAGACGATCCTCTTCGCGGCCAAACATCTGGGCGAGGCCCACCTCTGGGTCACGCTGGTGGGCGTGGTCACGCTTCTGGCCGGCATGCTGACACGGCGCTTCGCACCGCGCTGGCCCTACATGATCGTCGCCATGCTCGCAGGCAGCTTGACCGCCGCCGGGCTGAACCAGTGGCTGGGCGCGGCGCGCACCCGCATCGAGACCGTGGGTGCACTGCAGGGTGCGCTGCCACCGCTGTCGATGCCCGACCTGTCCGCAGGCACGCTGCAGTCGCTGCTGTTCCCGGCCGCGGCGGTGGCCATCATCGGCCTGACCGAGGCGGTGGCGATTGCCCGCGCGGTGGCCACGCGTTCCGGCCAGCGCCTGAACAGCGACCAGGAATTCATCGGCCAGGGGCTTTCCAACATCGCCGGCAGCTTCTTCTCGGCCTATCCGTCCAGCGGCTCGTTCAACCGCAGCGGCGTCAATTTCGCTGCCGGTGCACAGACGCCGCTGGCGGCGGCGCTGTCGGCGCTGTTCCTGCTGGGCCTGGCCGTGCTGGCCGCGCCGCTGGCCGCCTACCTGCCGCTGGCGGCGCTGGCCGGCATCCTGTTCATCGTGGCCTGGGGCCTGATCGACTGGCACGCGATCGGCCACGTGCTGCGACGGCACCCGCGCGAACGCATCGTGCTGCTCGTCACCTGGCTGGGCGTGCTGGTGGACCTGGAAAAGGGTCTGCTGGTGGGCATCGTCGTCTCGCTGCTCTTCTACGTCTACCGCACCTCGCAGCCGGCGGTGGAGGAACGCGCGCCACCGGCGGCAGAAATGGGCAACCCGCGGCGCAAGATCGTGGAGGCCGGCCCGGATGCCCCGATGTGCCCGCAACTGGCCATGCTGAGCCTGCGCGGTTCGATCTATTTCGGCGCCGTCGAACATGTGCGCGAGCAGTTCCACAACGTGGACGAACACGAGCCGCAGCGCAAGTGGCTGCTGTTGCTGGCGCATCGCATCAATTTCGTCGATCTGGCCGGCGCCGAACTGCTGGCCGAGGAAGCCAACCGCCGCCGCGCGCTGGGCGGCGGGCTGATGCTGGTCGGCGCGCAGCCCGCGGTGCTGCGCATGCTGCAGCGCAGCGGTGTGGAGACCGTCATCGGCGCGGACCGGATCATCGCGCACAAGGGCGACGCGCTGCGCGCGGTGTACCCGCTGCTGAACCCGGCGATGTGCCGCACCTGCACAAGGCGCGTCTTCGAGGAATGCCACGTGGCGCTGCCCGACGGGTCGCCCCTACCCCCGCTGCCCGAAGCCCCGGGCCAGGCGCACGCGCCCCGACCCGAACCGACCCCAGCCACCGGAGAACCCACGCCATGAGCGACGCCCTCAACTACCTGGTCAAGGCCCGGCCCGACGCCGTGGGCCACTATTTCGCCTTCCTCAAGGCCTGCGGCACCCAGCTCGACCCGAAAACCCGCAACCTCATCTCCGTCATCAGCAAGGTGCACTCGCAGACCGAGCGTGGCCTGCGCCAGTACCTGGGCCGCGCGCTGCGCGAGGGTGCCACGCCGGCCGAGGTGCTGGACGCGCTGCTGATGGCCTTCCCCATGCTGGGTCTGGCCAAAATCGTTTGGGCGGTGGACATCATCCTGGCCATGGACCTGCCCGAATTCCAACCCGGCGCTTTAGGCGCGCCCGGCGACTGGCACGACGTGATGGCCACCAAGGGTTTCAAGGTGGGCGACACGCAGCGCGTGGAATGCGACGGCCGCGGCCTCTTCGTGCACCGCACCGAAAAGGAATGGCGCGTCTACGACAGCCGCTGCCCGCACCAGACCACGAACATCCCCGACCTCGCCCTGAAAGGCTGCACTCTCACCTGCCCCAAGCACGAATGGCAGTTCGACGTGCGCACCGGCGACTGCATTGCCAAGGGCACGAGCCCGCTCAAACTTTGGCCCAGCAAGGTCGTCAAGGGCCGCTTGCTGGCGAACTGGTAGTTCTGCCCCTGTTGTTCCCTCCCTTCCCTTCCCTTCTTCACACACCGATTCCAAGGAGACAGCCATGAAAGCACTCAAGCACCTGCTCAAGCTCACCCCCGTCGCGGCAGCTTGCGCCTTGCCGCTGGCGGCGTTGGCCACCAACGGCATGAACATGGAAGGCTACGGCCCGGTGTCCACCGGCATGGGCGGTGCCTCGCAGGCCATCGACCACGGCACTGCCGCGATGGCACAGAACCCGGCCACGCTGTCGCTGATGGCGCCCGGAGCGCGCTTCGACGCTGCCTTCGGCGTGCTCGGGCCCGATGTGGCGAGTTCAGTGCCCGGTATGCCTACCGCCGACTCTGGCGGCACTTCCTATGTCATGCCGGCCTTCGGCTACGCGCGGCGCAGCGGCGCGCTCACCTATGGCATCGGCCTCTTCGCCCAGGGCGGCATGGGCA
The DNA here is from genome assembly GCA_011391855.1 of Burkholderiales bacterium. Classification (GTDB taxonomy): domain Bacteria; phylum Pseudomonadota; class Gammaproteobacteria; order Burkholderiales; family Burkholderiaceae_C; genus Rubrivivax. Next base: position 4,414 of record JAABPT010000388.1, on the reverse strand, counting down.
CCGAGTATGCGGCCGACACCTTCCTGGCCATGGGTTCGGGGCGTGACGTGCGGTCCGAACTCGGTGTCGGCCGTGTGCTGCTGCCGCTTTCCTACCAGGTGACGCCGGAATTCGCCATCGGCGGCACGCTCGACTTCATGTGGGCCGGCCTGGACCTGCGCATGGCCGCCTCCGGCGCACAGCTCGGCGGGCTGGTCACGGGCGCATCGGGCAACCTCGGTGCGGCACTGCCGAGTCTGGCTGGCGCACCCTGGGCGCGCATCGACTTCTCCAACGACAACGACTTCACCGGCGAGGCGGCCTCCACCGGCTGGGCGGCCAAGCTGGGCGCCGTCTACCGGCCGATGCCCACGCTGACCTTCGGTGCGTCGTACCAATTCGAGTCCTCGCTGGGCGACATGGAGACCTCGGACAACGGCGCCAGCATGAGTGCGGCCGGGGGTTTTATCGATTACGGACGCATCACCGTGGTCGACTTTCAGTGGCCGTCCACCGCTGCCGTGGGCATGGCCTGGCAGGTCACGCCCGCGGTGCTGCTGGCGGCCGACTTCAAGCGCATCGGCTGGTCCAACGTGATGAAGGACTTCAAGATGCGCTACGACAGCGCAGGCATCGGCGGCTCGGTTGACTTCGCTCTGCCGCAGAACTGGGAAGACCAGGACGTGGTGAACCTGGGCGTGGCCTGGGCCGTGAACGAAGCCCTCACGCTGCGCGCCGGCGTCAACCTGTCGGACAACCCGATCCCCGACGCCTACGTGAATCCGCTATTCCCCGCGACCGTCGAGGACCACTACACCCTGGGCTTCGGCTACCGTTTCAGCCCGGCGCATGATTTCAATGCCTCGATGACGATTGCGCCGGAGAGCAAGGTCACCAATGGGCAGGGAGTGGTCATCACCCACGAGCAGATGAACTTCCAGTTCATGTACTCGTACCGCTTCTGACCGGTGCGGGGCGCGGGGCGCGCCATGCGCGCCCCGCACCGCTTCAGGCCAGGCCCGGGTTGCCCTGCACGCCCAGCAGCTTGGGCGTGTTGATGCTGCGCGCCTTCACGCGCCCGCCGCTCTGCGACTTGAGCCACTGCTCCACCACGTCCCAGATCATCTTGTTGCCTGCGCTGCGGGCTTCCTCGGCCACCGGCGCCCAGCCGGCGACCTTGTAGGTCTTGGTCGCCTCGATCGGTTTGCCTTTCAGCCGCATGTCCTGGATGCGCTTGCCCATGGCCGCGCCGGGTTCGCAGGCGTAGGTGAGGCCGCCGATGCGCACCATGTCGCCGCCCTGCTGGTAGTAGGGGTCGGGGTTGAACAGGTTGTCGCACACGTCTTCCAGGATCGTCTTCACCATCTCGCCCGACATCTCGGTGACGGTGGCGTAGCTGTAGGTGGTGGCCACCTGGTCCATCATCAGTTCGCGCGTGATCACGTCGCCCGGCAGCAGGCTGGTGCCCCAGCGGAAGCCCGGCGAGAAGGCGATGTCGGCGCCCTGCACGTCCATCATGGCGTCGCACAGCAGCTGGTCCCAGCTGCCGTTGAAATTGCCGCGGCGGTACAGCAGTCCGTCGGTGACGGCCAGCTTCTCGGCCAGCTTGGCTTCATAAGGGGCGCGGATCTTGGTCAGCAGTGCGTCCATCTCGGGGTCGGCCTTCAGCATGTCGCTGAACACCGGCAGCAGCCGGTAGCGCCAGTTGGCGACCTTGCCGGCCTTGACCTCGAAATCCATCACGCCGAGGAACTTGCCGTTGCTGCCGGCGTTGGTGACCAGCGTGGTGCCGCCGGCGTTCTTCACCGGCACCGCCAGCGGCACGCCGTCGTGCGTGTGGCCGCCGAAGATGGCGTCCACGCCGCGCACGCGGCTGGCCATCTTCAGGTCGACGTCCATGCCGTTGTGGCTGAGCACCACGACGAGCTGCGCGCCCTTGCCGCGCGCCTCGTCCACCATCTTCTGCATGTTGTCGTCCTGGATGCCGAAGCTCCAGTCGGCGACCATGTAGCGCGGGTTGGCGATCGGCGTGTAGGGGAAGGCCTGGCCGACGATGGCGACCTTGACGCCGTTCATCTCGCGGATGACATAGGGCTTGAAGACCGGGTCGCCGAAGTCGGTGGTCTTCACGTTCTGGGCCACGAAATCGACCTTGCCGGCGAAGTCCTTCTCGACGATCTCCTTCACGCGCTCCATGCCGAGCGTGAATTCCCAGTGGCCGGTCATCACGTCCACCGTGAGCGCCTTGCAGGCGTCGACCATGTCCTGACCGTCGGTCCACAGCGCGGTGGCGCTGCCCTGCCAGGTGTCGCCGCCGTCGAGCAGCAGCGCGCCGGGACGGCTGGCCTTCAGCCGCTTGACCAGCGTGGCCAGGTGAGCGAAGCCGCCCACCTTGCCGTAGCGCTTGGCAGCGCGCTCGAAGTCGATGTAGGTGTAGGCCGCGGCCTGCGGCGTGCCGGGGCGCACGCCGGCCTTCTTCAGCAGGTGCTCGCCCACCAAGTGCGGCAACTGGCCCTGCATGGAACCGAGCCCCAGGTTGACGCTGGGCTCGCGGAAATGGATGGGCTTCAACTGCGCGTGGCAGTCGGTCATGTGCAGCAAGCTCACGTGGCCGGCGCCGGTGCCCAGCGGCGGCAGGTCGTACAGGCCTGCTTCAGCGGTGGCGGCATCGGCGTCGGCATACCGCGCCAGGCCCATGCCGGCCACCGAGGCGGCGGAAAGCACCTGCAGGAATTCGCGCTTGCTCAGGGTCATGATAAGTATCGGCTTATGTTCGAGAGCAGAAAAAGCCCGGCGGCGCCGGGCTGTGGGATTCGGGCGCTTACTGGTTGACCGGGGACTTCGGGTCCAGCAGCAGGGCCATGACATTGGCGATCTGCTTTTCGTCGAGCAGGCCCATGTGCCCGAAACGCGGCATATTCGAGCACGCGTTGTAGGTCTTGCCGTTCCAGATCTTCATCCAGGTGTATTCGACGATGGGCTGCGCGGTGGGCGCCGTCACGTCGGTCACGCCACGGTTCTTGCCGTAGTTGTAGAGGCTGGGGCCGATGGTGCCGTAGGAGATCTCGGCCTTGCCGATCTGATGGCAGTTGTAGCAGCTGCCGCCGTTGTCCTTGGCGGCGGCGGACGAGTCGGTCCAGGTCATGCCACGGCCGTTCTGCGCCAGCTTCTCGCCTTCGCGCCAGTCGCCGATGTACTGGCCGCCGGCGGGCCACTTCACGGCAGCACGGGCCTGGTCCATCACCTGCTGGGCTACGGCGTCGGACGGCGGTTTGTCCGAAGAACAGGCCGCCTGGCCCAGGTCCTGGTTCAGGCGGTCGAGCTTGGCGATACCCTGGTCGCGGAAGGACGCCTTCATCACGGCTGCGGCTTCGCGGTCGAGGTCGGTGCCCGAGGGCGCCGAAGCACACCCGGCCACGGCCAGCAGCGCCGCGCCGAGGGCCGCGAGGGTGAAAGTCATTTTCTTCATGGTCTGCATGCTCCGTGCGTTCAGCGCTTGATGGCCGGTGCGATGGATTCCGCACCCTTGGCATTGACACCCATGTAGGTACCCAGGGCGACGGTCGCCTCGGAACCAAAACCCGGATACGGGAAGCGCTGCTGGCGAAAGCAGTCGTTCAGCCGCAATTGCATGCTCCACATCTGGCCATTGCTCACGCGGTAAGCCGGCCAGGCCGCAAAGCCGATGCCGTCGCCCGGATTCTTGGTCAGGTTGGGCAGGTCCTGCATGCGGATGCGCTGGCCGTCGACGCCGTGGCACGAGGCACAAGAGAAGTCCATCGGCCCGCCGCGGTAGAAGAAGGCGCGCTTGCCGATCTCGTAGCTGCGCTGCTCTTCGGCGTGGCGCTGCGGCAGGTTGAAGCGCAGGCCGCGCGACTCGGCAGCGATCCAGGTGGCCATCGCCGTGACGTTGGCCATTTCGCCGCGACCGAACGGCGCCTTGGCGATCTCGGCGGCATTGAAGCCTTGCAGCATTTCCATGCAGCTCACCAGGCGAGCCTCCAGGTCCTCGACCTTCTTCGTGTCGGCGAAGTAGCGCGGCAGCTCGACGAACGCCCCCTTCACGACGCCGGGCCCCTTGCCCAGGTCGCATTGCGCCAGGCTGGCGTTCTTGGGGCCGCGCTTGGTGACCCAGAGTTCGGCACCCTTGGCCTCGAAAAGGTCGGCCGGATTGCCGTCTTCCAGCATCTTGCGGTATTCGGCAATGCCGTCGGCGGTGGACTTCTGCGCCCATGCGGCGCCGCTGGCGGCCAGGGCCAGCACCGTCGCTGCGGCCAGGGTGAAACGCTGCTTCGTCATCGTGGTTTGTCTCCGCGTCGTTCGGTGGGGCCGAAATCTTGGGCAGGGGTCAGGAGACCGTGGCTTCGTCGCTGCGCTTGTCGCCCTTGTTGTCGACCCAGCTCACGGTGATCTTGTCGCCGGCCTTCGCCCCCTT
>JAABPT010000387.1 GCA_011391855.1 Burkholderiales bacterium | reverse complement strand
GCCAACGCTGCTCCAGCGGGCGAAATTCGGCCAACCGGGCGGCGTCGCGCGCCGGGTCGGCGCGCAGCTTGTCCAGCCGCAGCACCACGCCCTTCAGGTAGCGCGGCAGGTGTTGCAGCGCAGGCCACGCCGTCTGCGCCAGGAAGCGTTTGCCCACCAGGCGCTGCAGCTGCGCCTGGATATCTTCGGCCACTTCGCGTGGCGGCTTGCTGTCCTTGAGCTTGCGCTGCGCCGCGGCGTGATCCAGCAGCACGGTGGCGGCCAACCGCGCCACTTCCTGCGCGATGAGATTCAGCCGCGCACGGCCTTCCTCCACCCGCGCCTTGAAGCTGCGCTCGTTGGTGGGCAGGGGGTCGGCCAGGAAGGCGCGATCCAGCGCCACTTCGATGACCTGGTCGCGCAATTCTTCCAGCGAGCCCAGGCTCATATAGGCCGCGGCCATGGTCGTGAGTTCGGGAATGTTCTTCTCGAGGTATTTCAGCGGTTCGCGGATCTGCAGTGCCACCAGCCGGCGCAGGCCGGCACGGTGTTTCGTGGCGGCGACCTCGGGTTCGTCGAAGACCTCGATCTCGACCCCTTCGCCGCGGTCGATGAGCGCCGGAAAGCCGATCAGCACCTGCGCGCCGCGGCGCAGTTCCATGAGTTCGGGCAGTTCGTTGAAGGTCCAGGCGGTGTAAGGGGCCGGCGCGGCGGAGGTCGCGGCACCCTCACCCCGGCCCTCTCCCGCAGGCGGGAGAGGGAGAGCCGACGCGCCCCGGGTCTGGCCCCCTCTCCCGCTCGCGGGAGAGGGTTGGGGTGAGGGCGCATCCGCCACGGCTGGCTCCGCGTGCCGCTTCAACACCGCCAGCGCCTGGAACGCGCTGCGCGCCTGTGCACCGAACTCGGCCTTCAGCCCCGCCAGGTCGCGCCCCATGCCGAGTTGCCGGCCGTGTTCGTCATTGATGCGGAAATTCATGAACAGGTGCGGCGGCAACTGCTCCAGCTTGAAGTCGTTGCGCTGCACCGCGATCTGCGTGCGCTCGCGCACCGCCTTGAGCAGCGCGTCGAGCAACCCGTCCTGCGCGAAGGGCACGCTGGCGCAGAACTCCGCCGCGTAGTCGGGCAAGGGCACCAGGCGCGAACGTGGCCGCTGGTGCAGGCTCTTCACCAGCGCCAGCACCTTGTTCGGCAGCATGCCCGGCACCAGCCATTCGCAGCGCTCCTCGTTGACCTGGTTCAGAGCATAGATCGGCACCGTCACCGTGAGGCCGTCCTTGGCGTCGCCCGGCTCGTGCAGGTAGGTCGCCGTACAGTCGATGCCGCCCAGCCGCACGGTCTTCGGGAATGCCGCAGTGGTGATCCCGGCCGCCTCGTGGCGCATCAGCTCTTCGCGCGTGAGCTGCAGCAGCTTTGGATTCTTCTTCGCCTCTTCGCGAACCCAGCGCTCCAGCGTGGCGCCCGAGCAAACGTCGGGCGGCAGTTGCTGGTCGTAGAACGCGAAGATAAGCTCGTCGTCCACCAGCACGTCCTGCCGGCGCGACTTGTGCTCCAGTTCGGCCACCTGCGCCAGCAGCTTGCGGTTGTGCGCCAGGAACGGCAGCCGCGTCTCCCACTCGTCGCCGACCAGCGCCTCGCGGATGAAGATCTCGCGTGCCGCCACGGGGTCCACGCGGCCGAAATTCACGCGCTTGTTGTTGTAGACGACGATGCCGTAGAGCGTGGCGCGCTCCAGCGCGATCACCTCGGCCGCCTTCTTCTCCCAGTGCGGCTCCAGCAGCTGCGTCTTCAGCAGGTGGCCGGCCAGCAGCGGGATCCACTGCGGCTCGATCGCCGCCAGGCCGCGGCCGAAGAGCCGCGTGGTCTCCACCAGTTCGGCGGCCACCAGCCAGCGACCCGGCTTCTTGCTCAGATGCGCACCCGGGTGGCGCCAGAACTTGATGCCGCGCGCGCCCAGGTACCACTCGTCGTCATCGAGCTTGCAGCCGATGTTGCCCAGCAGGCCGGCCAGCATGGCCTGGTGCAGCTGTTCGTAGGTGGCCGGCTGCGTATTCAGCCGCCAGCCCTGTTCGGCCACCACGGTGTGCAGTTGCGAGTGGATGTCGCGCCACTCGCGCACGCGGCGCGGGCTCACGAAACTGTCTCGCAGGCGCTGTTCCTGCTGGCGGTTGGTGAGCTTGTGGCTGTCGACGCGCTGGCCCGCCTGAGCCGGGTGGCCGTGCTGGCCGCGGCCTTCTTCGATCCATTTCCAGAGCTTGAGCAAACCGGTGAATTCCGACTTCTCGTCGTCGAACTTCTTGTGCTTCTCGTCGGCGGCCTGCGCGGCTTCCATGGGCCGGTCGCGCACGTCCTGGCCGCTGAGCGCGGCGGCAATGATCAGCACTTCGCTCAAGGCCTCAAGCTGGCGCGCGGCCAGGATCATGCGGCCGATGCGCGGGTCCAGCGGCAGCCGCGCGAGTTCGGCGCCGGTGGGCGTCAGCTCGTTGGCCTCGTCGACGGCACCGAGTTCGCCCAGCAGCGCGTAGCCGTCGGCGATTGCCTTCTTCGGCGGCGCCTCCAGGAACGGGAAGTCCTCGATCTGCCCCAGGTGCAGCGACTTCATGCGCAGGATCACCGCGGCCAGCGACGAGC
>JAABPT010000386.1 GCA_011391855.1 Burkholderiales bacterium | reverse complement strand
CAGCGTCGGGTTCAACCGGCCCATCTACGTGGCCATCCTGGGCAGCGACCCCGAAGGCCTGGCGCGACTGGCAGGTGAGTTTGCCGACAAGGTGAAGCAGATCCCCGGCACCGTGGACGTGGAAACCTCGGTGCAGGCCGGCATGCCGGCCTACGCGGTGCGCCTGAAGCCCGGCGCGGTACGCGAACTGGGTCTGACCGCGAACCAGGTCTCCAGCAGCCTGCGCGCCTATGTCAACGGCGACATCGCCACCTACTGGACCACGCCCGACGGCGACCAGGTCGAAGTCGTGCTGCGGCTGGACGAAAGCCAGCGCGAACGCATCGACCAGCTGCGTTCGCTGCCGGTGGCCTTTGCCGCCGACGGCACGCCGATTGCGCTTTCCAGCGTGGCCGAGATCGAACGTGTGTTCAATCCGCAGAATATCCGGCGCCAGAACCTGCAGCGCCGCGAGGGCATCTTTGCCGGCGTCAAGGACCGCAGTGCCGGCGACGTGGGGGAAGACGTGCAGAAGCTGATCAAGGCCACGACGCTGCCGCCGGGCTACAGCTTCGACATCGGCGGCCAGATGCAGGAGCAGGCGGAAGCCTTTGCCGGCCTGCTGGGGGCCATGGCGCTGGCGGTGATCTTCATCTATATCGTGCTGGCCAGCCAGTTCGGCAGCTTCCTGCAGCCGATCGCCATCATGGCCAGCCTGCCGCTGGCGCTGATCGGCGTCATGCTGGCGCTGCTGCTCTGGAGGAGCACGCTCAACATCTTCAGCATGATCGGCCTCGTCATGCTGATGGGCCTGGTGACGAAGAATGCCATCCTGCTGGTGGACTTTGCCAACCATGCGCGCCGGGCCGGGGCCACGGTGCACGAGGCGCTGCTGCAGGCCGGGCAGACGCGCATGCGGCCCATCATCATGACCACCGCGGCGATGATCTTCGGCATGCTGCCGCTGGCGCTGGCGCTCAACGACGGCGGCGAGATCCAGGCGCCGATGGGTCGCGCCATCATCGGCGGCCTCATCACGAGCACGCTGCTGACGCTGGTGGTGGTGCCGGTGCTGTACAGCTACCTGGCGCGCGAGAAGAAGCCGCAGGCCACCTCACAGCCGGTGCTGGGCGGCAATGCCGCAGGGCCCCTGGCCATGCCTGCCGACCGCGACTGATCGGCCCGCCGTTCAGGGTTCCTTCAGGGTTCGTCGGGCGGCAGGGTTTCGGCGTGGCCGTCGCGATGGCGGGCCGACCGGCCGACGTCGGGGGACTGGCGCAACCGTTGCAGCAGGCGGCCGGTCTCGTCGCGGCTGGTGCTGGCGCGGGGCGCGCCGCGGCGGCGGTCGTTTGGTGTGCTGCCGGCGTCGCTGCCAGCCTCGCTGGCCGCGCCGTGCAGCGGCGGCGGTTCGGCGCGCGACCGAGTGCCCCGCGGGTCGGGCGGCGTCAGCACCTGTCGGGCCAGCCCCACCGCCAGCAGCGCCAGCACGCCCATCACGGCCACCATCACGTCGCGCGCGGTACGGGCTTCGGCGACACGGGCCGACAGCGTTTCGGTCAGAACGTCGCGGGTGGCGTCCATCAGCCGAAACTGCGCTTGCACGGCGGCCTGGCCGGCGAGCGTGGCGTCGGCGTCGGGGTGCTGGCGCAGCAGGTTGAAGTAGCGGTCGGCGGCGGCGCCGGCTTCGGCGGTGGCCGCGGCCAGCAGCGGACGGGGCACGGCCGACTGCTCGATCGCCTCGTTCAGGCGCCCCAGGCTGCGCGCCAGCGCTGCTTCAGTGGCCGCCATCTGGCGTTCGTCGGTGGCATGGGTTGCAACGCCTGCTGGCGCCAGCGCGGTGATCTCCGCAGCCAGCCGGGGCAGGCTGCGCGTCATCATCGAGGCCAGCAGCGCGGCGCCGGCATCGCGGTCGCGGCCCAGGCCGGAGGCGTCGGCCACCAGATCGATGACCTGCAGCGTCTGCTCCACCAGCAGGCGATGGCCGAGGTCGCTTTCGGGCGCACTGACCTGGCGCTGCTGGATCTGCCGCGCCAGCAGCGCCCAGTCCTCGCGCAGGGCGTGGGACTCTTCCAGGGCGCGTTCGGTGGCCACCACGACCAGGGCGCCGGCCAGCTGGGCCACGCGCTCGTCGACCTCGCCCTGGCGCGAGAGCCGTTCGGCTTCCAGCGCGGTCTGGCCGCGCAGCACGCGGCCGGCCACGTCACGATGGGTGACCAGGCTGTGCTGCACGGCCACCGACCGCACCACCGGGTCGAGCCCGGCTTGTTCGGCCATGGCGGCCTGCAGTTCGGCGCTCTGGTAGCGCAGCACCTGGAACAGGGGCAACGCCACCATGGCCACGCCGACGGCGCTGAGAGCGGCGAGCTTGAAGCGCGAGGGTGGGCGGCTGGAGGGCAGGGTATCGGGCATCGGCGCTGGGCAGGCACGGTGGCTACGGCGGCAGGGCGGTGGCGGCTTGCGGCGCACACCGGCTCTCCTGCGTTATCGGCCACCCGGCCCGGAGGTTGAGCACCGCACGCGCCGGCCTGGCGCGGCATGGGGCTGGCCGCCAGGAAATGCGCAACTCCTCACGCGCAGGCGTGGTGGCGCCGCCCACCTTGCGCTGGCTTCGGCCCCACGGTGCGTGAACTGCTGGGCCCGA
>JAABPT010000385.1 GCA_011391855.1 Burkholderiales bacterium | reverse complement strand
GCCGCGCTCAGCGACCTGGCGCGTTGGCTGCTCGGCAGCCCCGCGCTGGGTTATGCCTCGGTGTTCCTGCTCGAAGCGGGCCTGTTCATGGCCGCCGCCTGGCTGGCCGCCCGGATCGCGATCCAACCCGCCGCGGCACGCCCCGTGCCCGGCCCCACCCCCGGCACGGCCACGCCGCTGCCGAGCGCGCAGCTTGGAGGTCAACCATGAATGCATCGACGACGACACGCGGTTACGACGTGGTGGTGGTGGGCGGCGGCCCGGCCGGCGCCACCGCCGCCGACGACCTGGCGCGCCAGGGCCACAGCGTGCTGCTGCTCGACCGCGCCGGGCGCATCAAGCCCTGCGGCGGCGCCATCCCGCCGCGGCTGATCAAGGACTTCGCCATCCCCGACCACCTGCTGGTGGCGCGCATCCGCACGGCGCGCATGGTGTCGCCGGCCGACAAGCGCGTCGACATCGCCATCGAAGGCGGCTTCGTCGGCATGGTCGACCGCGAGCATTTCGACGAATGGCTGCGTGAACGCGCGGCCAGTCACGGCGCGATGCGCGTCAGCGGCACTTTCGAACGCCTGGAACACACCGACGACGGCGTCTGCGTGGTGCACTTCCGCGCCCACACCGACGACGGCCCGCCGCAAGGCCTGGCGGCTTCGGTGCGCACGCGTTGCGTCATCGGCGCCGACGGCGCGCGCTCGGAAGTGGCGCGCCAGGCGGTGCCCGGCGCCGAGCGCACGCCCTTTGTCTTTGCGTATCACGAGATCGTGCGCGTGCCCCAGGAAGGCCTGCCCGGCTACGACGCGCAGCGCTGCGACGTCGTCTACCGCGGCGAACTCAGCCCCGACTTCTACGGCTGGGTGTTCCCGCACGGTGACACCGCCAGCATCGGCACCGGCAGCGCCGACAAGGGCTTCTCGCTGCGCCACGCCACTGCGGCGCTGCGTCAGGCCAGCGGCCTGGCCGGACTGGAGACGGTGCGCCGCGAAGGCGCGCCGATCCCGATGAAACCCCTGCCGCGCTGGGACAACGGCCGCGACGTGGTACTGGCCGGCGACGCCGCCGGCGTGGTGGCCCCGGCATCGGGTGAAGGCATCTACTACGCCATGTTCGGCGGCCGCATGGCGGCCGAGGCGGTGCACGAATTCCTGACCTGCGGCGACGCCACGGCCCTGGCCAGCGCACGCAAGCGCTTCATGAAGGCGCACGGCCGCGTCTTCTGGGTGCTGGGCATCATGCAACGCTTCTGGTACAGCAGCGACAAGCGCCGCGAACGCTTCGTCAGCATCTGCCAGGACCGCGACGTGCAGCAACTCACCTTCGAGTCGTACATGAACAAGGAACTGGTGCGCAAGAAACCGATGGCGCACGTGCGCATCTTTTTCAAGGACGTGGCGCACCTGCTGGGCATGGCGCGCGTGTAGCACCCAGACCCCTCCCGGCCGCACCGGAAAGCCTGGGGCTTCACCGGGCACCGACCTACAATCACCCGGAGTTGATACAGACCGTCCTGCCTCAGCACCCTGAACCGAAGGATCACCGTGAACCGCCGAGCACATGAGCCGGCCGACCTGAGCGCACTTTCCGGGTGCGCCGAAGAGTTGGCCGAGGTGTTCGTCTCGCTCGCCAGCGACATTGCGCTGGTGATCGACGACAGCGGCGTCATCACGCGTGTGGCACAGAGCGCCAGCACCCCCATGGCACCCGCAGCCGAGCGCTGGGTGGGCCGCCACTGGGTCGACACCGTCACCGGCGAAACGCGGCGCAAGATCGAATTGCTGCTGAACGACGCTGCCACCTCGGGCCTGGCACGCCGGCGCGAGGTGAATCACGGCGGCGGCAGCGGCGGCGACATCCCCGTGGCCTACACCGCTCTGCGCCTGGGCAAGGGCGGCCCGGTGCTCGCCGTCGGGCGCGACCTGCGCGCCATCGCCGCCATCCAGCAGCGTTTCCAGGACACGCAGCAGGAACTGGAACGCAGCTACTGGAAGGCGCGCCAGGCCGAGAGCCACCACGACCTGCTGGTGCAGGTGGCCACCGACGCCGTGCTGGTGGTGGACGCGCTCACGCTGCTCATCGTCGAGGCCGACGCCACCGCCTCCGACCTGCTCGCCCACGGTGCGCCGCTGTGCGGCCAGCCCGCGCTGCAGCCCTTCGACGCGGCTTCGCGCGGCCCGGTGCGCGAACTGCTGGTGAATGCACGCAGCACCGGCCGGCCGGCCGAGATCCATGCCCGGCTGGCGGGCGACAGCCACGCCATGGTCATTTCCGCGGCGCCCTTCCGCTCCCGCGACGGCATGCGACTGCTGCTGCGCGTGCGCCCGCTGGGTGCCGCCAGCGCCGGCGGCGCCGAAACCCGGCGCGTGCAGGCCTGGCGCGCCGAACGCCTGCGCGAAGCCGTGGTCGTCACCGATTCCGGCGGCAAGGTGCTGGCCGCCAACCCTCCCTTCCTGCGCCTGGTGCGGGCCAGCGACGAAACCATGGTGCGCGGGCGACCCATTGCCGACTGGCTGGGCCATGCCGCCAACGACGTGCCGGCGCTCATGGCCGACGTGCACGAACACGGCATCGCCAAGCTCAGTGGTGCGGCGGTCCGCTCAGGTTCGGACGTCACCGAACTGCAGGTCTCGGCCGCCCTGCTG
>JAABPT010000384.1 GCA_011391855.1 Burkholderiales bacterium | reverse complement strand
GTGGTGGGTCTCGCCGTAGTTCACGGTGATCTCCTCGCCAGGCGTGATGGCGCGCAGCGCATAGAACTCCACCCGCCCCTGGCGGATGCACAGCCGCGCGTTGGGCCGGCAGCTGTGGTTGGTGTAGCGCATGGGGTCGGCGGACTGGCTGAAGTCGATGGCCTTTCGCGCCGACAGCTCCACGATCATGATGCGCTCGCTGCGCGTGGCGCGGATGCGCGCCTCGGCCACGCTGATGCTTTCGCCGCGGATCTCGCCGATCTTCAGCCGCGGCGGAATGGCTTCCGCGGCGAAGGCGCCCTGGCCGTCGATGCGGCTCGGCGCCACCGCCACCGCGAACTTCTGGTACGCGGGCCGACTGGCCACGGGCGACGCGGCTGCCTTCACCGGTCGGCCACGATCTCGATGGTGAAACGCGCGAAGTCGGGCTGGCCGGTCAGCGGGCACGGGCAGGTGAATCCGGGCACGTCGAAGCGAATGACGTCGTCGCGCTCGGGTGCCGGGTTGGCGAAGACCTGCAACTCCTTGCTCGACGCGCTGGCCGGCACGGCCGGGGCGGGGCGTTCCAGCGGGGTCTGTCGGGCGGGTTTCTTCGGCATCCGGGCGGGCATGGGCTGGGGGTGGAAGCGAGTGCAGGGTGGTATTATCCAGGCCCTGCTGCGCTCCCGTTCAGAGCGCATTTTTTCATTCAAATCAACCACTTGCACGCGCCGCCCGGCGCCTGCGCGGCACCCCAGAGCCGATGCGCCTCACCTCGATCAAGCTCTCCGGCTTCAAGTCGTTCGCCGAGCCCACCACCTTCCAGCTGCCGGGCCAGCGGGTTGGCGTGGTGGGCCCCAACGGCTGCGGCAAGAGCAACATCATCGATGCGGTGCGCTGGGTGCTGGGCGAGAGCAAGGCCAGCGAACTGCGCGGCGAGTCGATGCAGGACGTCATCTTCAACGGCTCCACCAGCCGCAAGCCGGCCAGCCGCGCCAGCGTGGAACTGGTGTTCGACAACACGTTGGCGCGTGCCGGCGGGCAGTGGAATACCTATGCCGAGATCGCCGTGCGGCGTGTGCTCACGCGCGACGGCACCAGCAGCTACTACATCAACGGCCAGCCGGTGCGCCGGCGCGACGTGCAGGACGTCTTCCTGGGCACGGGCCTGGGGCCGCGCGCCTACGCCATCATCGGCCAGGGCACCATCAGCCGCATCATCGAGAGCCGCCCCGAGGAACTGCGCCTGTTCCTGGAAGAGGCCGCCGGCGTCAGCAAATACAAGGAGCGCCGCCGCGAGACCGAGAACCGGCTCAAGGACACGCGCGAGAACCTGACGCGGGTGGACGACATCCTGCGCGAGCTGGGCGCCAACCTGGAGAAGCTGGAAAAGCAGGCCGAGGTGGCGAGCCAATACCGTGCTTTGCAGGAGCAGGGCACGCTGAAGCTGCACCAGCTGTGGTTCCTGAAGCACCGCGACGCGGCCAGCGAGGAAGAACGCGTCAAGGTCGCCACGGCCGAGGCCACCACTGCGCTGGAATCGCGCCTGGCGGAATTGCGCGCGGTGGAAGCCGAGCTGGAGTCGGTGCGCCAAGCGCATTACGCGGCCAATGACGAACTGCACGCCCGGCAGGGTGCCTTGGGCATAGCGGCGCTCGAAGTGAGCCGGCTCGAAGAACGCATCCGCTATGTCGTCGAAGGCCGGCAGCGCGCCGAGGCGCGGCTGACCGAGCTGAAGGCGCAGAACGCGCGGTGGGCCGAACGTCAGGCGGCGGCAGGCGTGGAGCTGGAAGAGATCGCTGCGCAGATGGTGACCGGCGAAGAGCAGGCTGGCGTGCTGGCGGCGCAGGCCGAGGAGCAAGCACTGGAACTGCCCGGCTTCGAAGACGCCGTGCGTGCTGCGCAGGCGGCCAGCAACCAGCAGCGATTGCTGGTGTCGCAGGTGCAGCAGCAGATCCAGGTGCTGGCGGCGGAAAACCGCAGCGTGGAAGAGCAGTCGCGCCAGCTCAAGGGCCGCCGCGAGCGCCTGGCCGGCGAACGGCAGGGCTTGCAGGCGCCCGACGCGGGGCGTATCGAAACGCTCACGGTCCAGGAAACCGACGCGCAGGAATTGCTGCAGATGGCCGAAGCGCGGCTGCACGAACTGGCCGAACAGGTGCCCAGCCTGGACGAGCAACGCCGCGCCGCGCAGGACGCGGTGAACCGCGAATCGGGCCGGCTGGCCGACATCGGCGCCCGGCTGGAAGCGCTGCGCGCGCTGCAGGAGAAAGTGCAGACCGAGGGCAAGCTCAAGCCCTGGCTCGACAAGCACGGCCTGGGCGGCCTGCAAGGCCTGTGGACGCAGGTGCACATCGAGCCCGGCTGGGAAACCGCGCTGGAGTCGGCCCTGCGTGAACGACTCAATGCGCTGGCGGTGGGGCGGCTGGACACCGTGCGCGCCTTCACCGCCGACGCCCCACCGGCCAAGCTGGCGTTCTACGCGCTGCCCGCGGGCGCCGTGGCGCCGACCCACCAGACGCTGCCGCGCTTGGCCGACCTGCTGCGCCTGGGCGACGCCGGGCTGAAGGCGCTGCTGGGCGACTGGCTGGAGGGTGTCTACACCGCGGCGTCCATCGACGAAGCCCTGGCCCTGCGCTCGCGCCTGACACACGGCGAAGTGATCATG
>JAABPT010000383.1 GCA_011391855.1 Burkholderiales bacterium | reverse complement strand
GGCGCGCCTGCAGGCGCTCGAGCCCGGCCAGGTCGGCCAGGGAAGGGTCGTTGTCGAGCGTGCGCAGTTCGGCGCCGAGGCCGGCGACGGCCTGTTCGTGCAGTTCGGTGGCCGACTGCGCCCGGACCGGCGCGGCGGCCGGCAGGGCGAGGGCCGTGGCCAGCAGGGCCAGGGAAAGCAGGCGCATCAGCCGTTCCTCCCGTTGACCAGCAGGCGGCGGCGCAGGTCGGCGTTGCGGGCGGACTTGCTTTCGACCTCGGCGCGGGCGGCGTCGCGGCGCGCCTGGCTGCGCGCCAGGTCGGCGGTGGCCACGGCCGACTGCGCCTGCAGCATGGCGTCGCGCTGCTTGCGCTTGGCGAGCAGCGCGCGGGAGGCGTCGAGCTGGGCACGGGCCCGGGACAGCGTGGCGCCGGCATCCCCGCGCGGCTGCGCGCGCTCGGCGGCGGCGACGGCCTGTTCGGCGGCTGCGATCTCGGCGGCAGGCGTGGCGGTGGCCGCCCCGGCCTGTGAGGCAGTGAGCAGTAGCGCCAGCGCGAGATGGATTTTTACCGAGGATAATGTCATAAGGCGAACTCGCAGGTGGGCGGTTGGACGCGGGTCATTGTAGACCGTGCCGGCCCATCCAAAGGGACGGCAAACGGGAACCCAAGGATACTCACATGGACATCGGCTACTTCCTGAAGCTGATGACGGAGAAGAACGCGTCGGACATGTTCCTGACCACCGGCGCTCCCGTCTACATCAAGGTCGAAGGCAAGCTCTACCCGCTCGGCAACACCGGCCTGCCCGCCGGCATGGTCAAGAAGATCGCCTATTCGCTGATGGACGAGGGCCAGGTGCCCGCGTTCGAGCGCGACCTGGAATACAACATGGCCATCGCCGTGAAGGACACCGGGCGCTTCCGCGTCAACGTGTTCAAGCAGCGCGGCGAAGTGGGCATGGTCATCCGCGCCATCAAGTCCGAGATCCCCAGCCTCGACCAGCTCAAGCTGCCGGCGGTGCTCAAGGACATCGTGATGGAGCAGCGCGGCCTGGTGCTGGTGGTCGGCTCCACCGGCTCGGGCAAGTCCACCACGCTCGCGGCCATGATCGACCACCGCAACACCAGCAACACCGGCCACATCCTCACCATCGAGGACCCGATCGAGTTCCTGCACAAGCACAAGAAATCCATCGTCAACCAGCGCGAGGTCGGCCTGGACACCCACGCCTTCCACAACGCGCTCAAGAACGCCATGCGCGAGGCACCGGACGTCATCCTGATCGGCGAGATCCTTGACGCGGTCACCATGGAATCGGCCATCGCCTTCGCCGAGACCGGCCACCTGTGCCTGGCCACGCTGCACTCCAACAACGCCGACCAGACGCTCGACCGCATCCTGAACTTCTTCCCGGAAACGGCGCACAAGAACGTCCTGATGAACCTCTCGCTCAACCTCAAGGCGGTCATCAGCCAGCGCCTGGTGGTGGGCAAGGACGGCAAGCGGCTGCCCGCGGCCGAGATCCTGATCAACACCCCGATGATCCGCGACCTCATCCGCCGCGGCGAGGTGCACGAGATCAAGGACGCAATGGACAAGTCGCTGCAGGAAGGCATGCAGACCTTCGACCAGTCGCTGTTCCGGCTCTACAAGGAAGGCAAGGTCGAGCTCGAGGAAGCGCTGCGCAAGGCCGATTCGCGCGACGGCCTGGCCCTGAAGATCCGCCTGTCGGAGGGCGCCACGGGCGAACACGACCCGTATGCCGAGATGTACGGCGGCGGCGGTCCCGGCAGCGAAAACGCCAACCCGGGCTACTGAGGCCTCAGTTGCCCGAGGGTGCGTCCGGCTGGTTTTCCGGCCGGGCGGCCTGGAAGGCGTCCATCGCCAGGCAGGTCTGCACGATCCGGCGGATCGTCTGGTACGGCGCCATGTCCACGCCGAAACGCTCGGCGTTGTAGACCTGGGGCACCAGGCAGCAGTCGGCCATGGTGGCCTGCTCGCCGTCGCAGAAGGCGCCGGTGGACGGGTTGTCGCACAGGGTGTCTTCCACCGCGTCCAGCCCCACCTTGATCCAGTGCCGCGTCCACAGGTCGCGCTCGGCCTGCGGCACGTTCCAGGTCTTTTCGAAGAACTGCTGCACGCGCAGGTTGTTCAGCGGGTGCACGTCGCAGGCGATCATCTGGGACAGCATGCGCACGCGCTGGCGGTCGCGCGCGGTGGCGGGCATCAGCGGCGGGCTGGGCCACGTCTCATCGAGGTATTCAATGATCGCCATCGACTGGCGCAGGATGCGGTTGCCGTGCATCAGCACCGGCACCAGCTCCTGCGGATTGAGGTCGCTGAAGGGCGGCGCGTGCTGTTCGCCGCCGTCGCGCAGCAGGTGCACGGGCATCGTCTCGTAGGCCATGCCCTTGAGGTTGAGGGCGATGCGCACGCGGTAGGCGGCGCTGGAGCGCCAGTACGAATAAAGCCGGATAGACGGCGTACCCATGCCCCTGCTCCCTTCCCTTCGCCACGCTGCGGCCCGGCTGTGACGCCGGGTCTTGTCACCCCAGCATACGCCCCGCCCCGCCGCGATGGGAGCCCCCGCCAGCCCCCTGCAGGAGGGCCTTCAGGCCCGAAGCTTTTCGCCAGGAGCATCGGGCCTGAAGGCCCTCCTACCGTTGGAG
>JAABPT010000382.1 GCA_011391855.1 Burkholderiales bacterium | reverse complement strand
TGGGCCGCGCGGCGTGCAGGCGCGCCAGCACGGCCAACGCCGAGACGTCGCCGGCCTCGACCGCGAACTCGTCCTGTTCGCACAGGCGGCGCAGGGTGCGCAGTTCGGCCTCGGTGCTGATGAGCGGCATCGTGGCCAGCACCACGGTCTTGCCGGCGCCGGCCAGGTCGCGTGCCAGCGCCAGCCAGTCCTCGGTCCTGGTCTCGTTGCGGCGCGAGCAGGTCACTTCACCCAGCACCACGGTGTCCACGGCCGGGTGCTCGGCCATCTCGGCGTAGAAGCCCAGCATCTGCATGCGCGGCCACCAGTATTGCAGCGGGCCGACGGTGAAGCCGTAGCGGCGGGGCAGGGCGGCGCTGTTCATTTCCCGTTCTTCCTTCACCGCCAGGGCCGGTCGTAGGCGCCCAGCGTCTGCTGCTGGCCCTCGGCCCAGCGCCCCAGCATCGCATTCCAGCCTGGCTGCACCGAATAGCGCGCGCCCGACGCGGCAGCGTCGATGGCGTTGCGCCACACGCGCGTGACCTCGGCCACGTAGCTGGGGCTGCGCTGGCGGCCCTCGATCTTGATCGCCGAGACGCCGGCTTCGATGAGCTGCGGCAGCAGCGACAGCGTATTCAGGCTGGTCGGTTCCTCGATCGCATAGTCGCGCTGGCCGCCGACTTCGAAGCGGCCCTTGCACAGCGTCGGGTAGCCGCGCGGCTCGTCGGCGGCATAACGGTCGATGAGCACGCCGCCCAGACGCGCCTCGACGCCATCGGCCGACTCTTCCCAGCGCACCGCCGAAGGCGGCGAGCACACGCCGGCGGTATTGGGCGACTGCCCGGTGACGTAGGCCGACAGCGCGCAGCGCCCCTCGACCATGACGCACAGGCTGCCGAAGCCGAAGACCTCGATCTCGGCTTCGGTGTGGGCGATGGTGTGCTGCACCTGCGACAGCGTCAGCACGCGCGGCAGCACCGCGCGGCGGATGCCGTAGCGCTGGCGGTAGAACTCGATCGCCTCCCAGGTCGTGGCCGAGGCCTGCACCGAAAGATGCAGCCGCAGCTCCGGGTGTTGCCGTCGCGCATAGGCCATCACGGCCACGTCGGCCACGATCAGGGCGTCGGTGCCCAATTCGGCGGCGCGGTCCACGGCGCGTTGCCAGGCGCTGTCGTCGTGCGCGTCGGCAAACGTATTCAGCGCCATCAGCACCTGCCGGCCACGCGTGTGGGCGTAGCGGATGCCGGTGCGCAGCTGCGCGTCGTCGAAATTCAGGCCAGCGAAATTGCGCGCGTTGGTGGCGTCCTTCAGCCCCAGGTAGACGGCGTCGGCGCCGGCATCCACCGCCACCTGCAGCGCGCGCAGCGAACCCGCCGGGCACACCAGCTGCGGCGCGGCGCGGGCCGCCCGCGGCTCAGCCACCGCTGCAGGCGCAACCGCCGCCACAGCCGGTGCTGGTACCGGTGTTGGTGCCGGCGGCCACACGCGCAATGCGCACATGCCATTGCGCCGGGCCGGATTCCAGATAGCGCCAGGCGAACTGGCCACCGCGCGTCTTCTCGAACTGGAAATACAGCGGCATGGGGTCGTGGTCGTTGACGATCTCGAACGCCTGCCCGGGCGCCAGCGCGTCGAAGGTGCCGAAGATCAGCGGGTGTCTTTGCGGTGGCGGCACGGTGCGGACGTCGATCATTCCAGTCGCAGCGGTCATGGCGGATCCCGAGGTGATGACAGGGCTGGCAGGCTAGGCCGCCAGGGCGGACGAGGCCTTGAACCGGGTCAAGAAATCCCGGGTCGTGCGCCGGTGCCCCCTCATCGCAAGCCCTGGGACGCGGTGTTCAAGCGCGGGGCGATACTGGCCGGCAGCACGCCGACACCGCATCCCCGCCCCGCTCACGCCCCGCTCTGGCCATGTCCAACGACGAAAGCCGAATGCCGGCGACGCCCGACAGGGGCGTCGGGCGCCAGACCACGCGCGCCACCGCACTCGATGCAGCGCATGCACCCGGCACATGGGGACTGCGGCACCTGCACCCGGGCAATTTCGCGCTCGTCATGGCCAGCGGCATCCTGGCGGTCGGCCTGCAGACGCTGGGCCACCCGGGCCTGGCCGACACGATGGGGGCGTTTGCGCTGGTGGCCTGGCTGGCGCTGCTGGGCGCCAGCCTGCTGCGGCTGCTGCGCCACCCGCGCGCGGTGCGCGACGACCTGCTGAATCCGCGCATGGTGTTCTCGTTCTTCACGCTGGTGGCGGCCACCAGCGTCGTCGGCCTGCTGCTGCACATGCACGGCCAGGTGGCGCTGGCCATGGCCTGCTGGGGGCTCGCCTTCGTCGCCTGGTGCCTGCTGCTGTACCTGGCCTTCAGCGTGCTGACCTTCCTGACGCACGAGCACAACGTGAATATCGTGCACGGCGGCTGGCTGATCGCCATCGTCGGCACACAGTCGCTGGTGCTGCTGGGGGCGCGCATCGCGCCCGATCTGGGTGTCTATGCCGTGTACATGATGGTCGAGGTGCACATGCTGTGGGGCCTGGGGCTCACCTTCTACGGCATCTTCGTCACGCTGTTCTGCTACCGCATCTTCTTCCTCACGCTCAAGCCGCAGGACATCTCGCCGCTGCTGTGGGTCGTGATGGGGGCCGCGGCCATCAGCGCCAATGCGGGCACCAC
>JAABPT010000381.1 GCA_011391855.1 Burkholderiales bacterium | reverse complement strand
CCCGAAACCGATGCCCACCCCCACGGCGCCGCCCAGCACACCCAGCGCCGTGAGGTCGATGCCGGCCGCCGACAGCGCAAACATCAGCCCCACGAACAGCAGCAGCGCGCGCAGCGCATTGGCCGCCATCTTGCGGATCGACAGGTTGTCGGTGGCGCCAGACAGCAGCCGCGACTCCAGCAGCGAAGACACCCACAGCGCCAGCATCAGCACCAGCACGGCGCTGACGGCGCCCTCGATGAGGTTGCGCACCGAAATCTGCGTGCTGCCGACCTTCCAGCTGATGGCGTCGAGCTCCTGCAGGATCAGCGGCAGCAGCCCGGTGATCCACAGCACCACCGCCAGCCAGGCGATCCACGACACGCTGCGCTCGAACACGCGCATCAGCTGCGAATCGGGGAAGCTGGCGTGGAGCACGCGCACCGTGAGCCGGATCACGGCCAGCGACATGAGGATCGGCACCACGAGCCGGAACACCGCCACCGGCAACTGCTCGGGCAGCACGGTCTGCATGAACCAGCGCGCCAGCAGCGCCAGCAGCAGCGCCAGCACAGGGAACAGCACGCCGTCGACGATGCGGTCGCCGACCCAGATGGAGCCCGGCCGGGCGCGGGCACCGCGCAGCACGCGCACCAGGGCCCAGGCCAGCACCAGGCAGCCCGCCAGCACGGCGAGCTCGATCAGCGCACTGCGCTGGAACAGCGATTCGACCAGCGCGCCGAACTCGGCGGCCGCCTGGCTGCTGGCCACGGCGTGACCCGCCGCTCAGGCCAGGTCGGCCAGCACCCGCACGTGGGCGGCGACGCTGCGCGCCAGCGCACCCAGGTGGTAGCCGCCCTCCAGGCAGGAAACGATGCGGCCCTGCGCGTGGCGGCGCGCCAGGCCCACCAGGCGCTGCGTGATCCACTCGTAGTCGGCCTCGACCAGGCCCATCTGGCCAAGGTCGTCTTCGCGGTGGGCGTCAAAGCCGGCCGAGATGAAGACCATCTGCGGCGCGAATTCCTCCAGCGCCGGCATCCACATGGCATCGATGGTCTCGCGCACCGCGGCACCTCGCGTGTACGGCGGCACCGGCACGTTGACCATGTTCGTGCCTTTGGGCACCGCGCCGCTGTAAGGGTACAGCGGGTGCTGGAAGAAGCTGCACATGAGCACGCGCTCGTCGCCGGCGATGATGTCCTCGGTGCCGTTGCCGTGGTGCACGTCGAAGTCGATGATGGCCACCCGCTTCAGGCCGTGCACGTCGAGCGCGTGGCGCGCCGCCACCGCCACGTTGTTGAAGAAGCAGAAGCCCATGGTCTCGTCGCGCGTGGCGTGGTGGCCAGGCGGCCGCACCGCGCAGAAGGCGGCGTGGGCGCGGCCGGCGATCACGTCGTCGGTGGCCGCCACCGCGGCACCGGCGGCGCGCAGCGCGGCCTGCAGCGTGTGCGGGCAGGCCACGGTGTCGGGGTCGAAGGCCTTGGTCTCGCCGTCGCTGCGCAGCCGCTGCAACTGTTCGAGCAGTTCGGTCACGTAGTGCGTGGTGTGCGCGCGCTCGATCTGCTCCAGCGTCGCCACGGGGGCTTCGCGGAAGTCCAGCGCAATGTCCAGCCCGGTGGCCAGCAGGTGGTCGGTGATGGCATCCAGCCGCTGCGGGCATTCGGGGTGCCCGGGGCCCATGTCGTGCAGGCGGCAGTCGGGATGGCTGTAGAAGGCGGTATTCATCGCGGGATCGGGCTGTAGCCTTTTGGGTTATGGTGCCGCGCATGGATCCAAGCCTTGCGCGCCAGCTCTCCGGACTGGTCGATCAGATTAGCACGATCGTGGTGGGCAAGCGGCCGCAGATCGAAGACTGTGTGGCCTGCCTGCTGGCCGCCGGCCACTTGCTCATCGAAGACGTCCCCGGCGTCGGCAAGACCACCCTGGCGCACGCGCTGGCGGTCTCGCTGGGGCTGGACTTCCGGCGCGTGCAGTTCACCGCCGACCTGATGCCGAGTGACCTTATCGGGGTCAGTGTCTTCGAGCGCAGCAAGGAGGCCTTTGTCTTCCATCAAGGCCCCGTCTTCGCCCAGGTGCTGCTGGCCGACGAGATCAACCGCGCCGGCCCCAAGACGCAAAGCGCGCTGCTCGAGGCCATGGAAGAGCAGCAGGTGTCGGTGGAGAACGAGACGCGCGCCCTGCCGCACCCGTTCTTCGTCATCGCCACGCAGAACCCGAGCGACCAGCTCGGCACCTACCCGCTGCCCGAAAGCCAGCTCGACCGCTTCCTGCTGCGCATCACGCTGGGCTACCCCGACCGCGCCGCCGAACGAGAACTGCTGGCCGGCGGCGACCGCCGCGCCGCGGCCATGAAGCTGCAGCCGCTGATGCGGCCGCCGCAGCTCGAAGCGGCGCAGCAGGCGGTGCTGCAGGTGCGCGCTGCCGATCCGCTGCTGGACTATCTGCAGGCGCTGATCGCCGCCACGCGATCGGGCGCGTGGTTCGTGGAAGGCCTGTCGCCGCGCGCCGGCCTCGCGGTGCTGCGCGTGGCGCGCGCCCGCGCCCTGATGGCCGGGCGCGACTACGTGGCGCCCGACGACGTGCAGGCGATGCTGCCGCAGGCCGTGGCACACCGCCTGCAGCCCGTTCCGGGTGCGGGCCGCGGGCCCATCGAGCAGGTGCGCGCCATGGTCGAGG
>JAABPT010000380.1 GCA_011391855.1 Burkholderiales bacterium | reverse complement strand
GCACCTTGTGTTTCTCGTACAGCGCCTGTGCCAGCGACAACGTGGTCTTGGCGCTGAAGCCGAAGCGCGAATTGGCCTCGCGCTGCAGCGTCGTCAGGTCGTACAGCAAAGGAGAAGCCTGCGTGCTGGGCTTGGCCTCGTCGGTGACGCTGGCCGGCTGGCCGCGCACTGCGGCGGCGATGGCCTCGGCGTCGGCCGCATTCCACAGCCGGTCGGCGCGCGCCTCGGCGTCGTCGGGGTTCTTCTTCCACTTCGGGTCGAACCACTTGCCCTCGTAGCTGCCGGCGCTGGCGTCGAACGTGGCCTTCACCTCCCAGTACGGCCGCGCCACGTGGCGGCGGATCTTCTCCTCGCGCTCGACCACGATGGACAGCGTGGGCGTCTGCACGCGACCCACGGTGGTGAGGAAGAAGCCGCCGTCGCGCGAATTGAAGGCCGTCATCGCGCGCGTGCCGTTGATGCCCACCAGCCAGTCGGCTTCAGAGCGGCTGCGCGCGGCGTCGGCCAGGCCCAGCATCTGCTCGTCGCTGCGCAGCGCGCCGAAGGCGTCGCGGATGGCCTGCGGCGTCATGCTTTGCAGCCACAGGCGGCGGATCGGCTTGCCGTGCAGCTTGTCGCCGAAGGCGTACTGCAGGATCAGGCGGAAGATCAGCTCGCCCTCGCGCCCGGCGTCGCAGGCGTTGACGATATTGCCCACGTCCTTGCGCTTGACGAGTTTGACCACGGCATTGAGCCGCGTCTTGGCCTTGTCGATGGGCGCCACGTCGAAGTGCGGCGGCACCACCGGCAGGTGGGCAAAGCTCCACTTGCCGCGCTTGACCTCGTATTCGTCGGGTGCCTTGATCTCGACCAGGTGGCCCACGGCCGAGGTCACCACGTGGGTGTCGTTCTCGAAATGCTCGGCGTGCTTCTCGAACTTGCCCACGGTGGGGGTGAGTGCGCGCACGATGTCCTGTGCCACGCTCGGCTTCTCCGCAATGATGATCGTCTTGCTCATGTGTCCTTTGGGGGCCCGTGGGCCGCAAACTGCTGTGCAAACTGCTGTGGGGCCGTGCCTACAATGCGCCGGTCTCGCGCGCACGCACGCGCGCTCGTACGATCTCAATGTACCGAATGATGAAGTCCCCGCAAGTGGCGCGATTGGCCGCCTCCGACCAGCGCCGCATCCAGGTCCGCAAGAGCGGCGTGCACGGCAAGGGCGTGTTCGCCTTGCGGCCGATCGCGGCCGGTGAACGCATCATCGAATACAAGGGCGAAGTCATCAGCTGGCCCGAGGCCTTGCGCCGCCACCCGCACGACCCGAGCGACCCCAACCATACCTTCTACTTCCACATCGACGACCAGCACGTCATCGACGCCAACGTGGGCGGCAACGCAGCGCGCTGGATCAACCATGCCTGCGAACCCAACTGCCAGGCCGACGAGACCGAAGGCCGCGTCTTCATCCGCGCGCTCACCGACATCGGCCCGGGCGAGGAACTGTTCTACGACTACGGCCTGGTCATCGACGAACGCCACACGCCGGCGCTGAAAATGCAGTACGAATGCCGCTGCGGCAGCCCGCGTTGCCGCCGCACCATGCTGGCGCCCAAGCGCTCAAGTCACCGCTCGAGCCCGCGCTCGGGCTCGCGCTCACTCCAGCGCTGACGCCATGCCCAGCCAGCACCACCTGCACTGGGGCGTCGAAGCCCTGTGGCAACGACTGGAGCCGTTGCTGCCGGGGCTGAGCGTGGAAGTGCTGGCGCACGCCGAATCCACCAATACGCTGCTGCTGGACCGCGCGCGCGCCATGAGCGGCCAGCCCGACGCCCCGATCACGCGGCCCGGCGAACTGGCCGCCGGCCCCGCCGATGTGCCCACGCCGCTGGGCCGCCGCAGTGCCGACGTGCAGCCCTGCCTGCTGGTGGCCGAGCAGCAGACGCGCGGTCGCGGCCGCCTGGGGCGCGGCTGGACGGCCAGCGCGGGTGCATCGCTGACCTTCTCGCTGGCGCTGCCGTTGGCGCCAGTGGAATGGTCGGGCCTGTCGCTGGCCGTGGGGCTGACCCTGGCCGAGGCGCTGGACCCTCCGCCGTACCGCTTTGCCGAACCCTTGCCCGCCGCTGCGCCGCCGCGCATCGGCCTGAAGTGGCCCAACGACCTGTGGCTCGTTGAAGGGCCGGGCCGGGGCCGCAAGCTCGGCGGCATCCTCATCGAAACGGTGAGCGTGGGGCAGCGCCGCATGTGCGTCATCGGCGTCGGGCTGAACGTATGGCCGCAGGCGCACGAAGGCCTGACCCACGGTTACGCCTGCCTGCAGGAACTGGACCCCGGTGCCAGCGCACCGGCGGCGCTGGCCCGCGTGGCCGAGCCGCTGGTGCGTGCGGTGCTGGCCTTCCAGACGGCCGGCTTTGCGCCGCTGGTGGCCGCCTACACCCGGCGCGACCTGCTGCTGGGCCAGCCGGTGAGCACCACCCTGGCCGAAGCGGCCGAGGGCGTGGCCGAGGGCGTGGACGAGCATGGCGCGCTGCGCGTGCGCTGCGACGGCCTGCACCGCATCGTCGGTGGCGAGGTCAGCGTGCGCCTGCACGGCGGGGCCGATTGAAGTGAAGCCCCCACGCTCACTGCGTTCGCTGCCCCCCGAGGGGGCGCTCAGTACCTTCGGAACGGCCGCGCGGTACT
>JAABPT010000379.1 GCA_011391855.1 Burkholderiales bacterium | reverse complement strand
GGCGTGCCCGGGGCCGGGCTGCTGGCGGCGGTGATGTTCATGCTCTGCATCGCCCAGATCGGCCCATTCCCGGTGCTGCTGCCGGCGGTGATCTGGGTCTTCTGGAGCGGCGACACCAACTGGGGCGTGGTGCTGGCGATCTGGTCGCTGGTGGTCGGCACGCTGGACAACTTCCTGCGTCCGGTGCTCATCCGCATGGGCGCCGACCTGCCGCTGCTGCTGATCTTCGCCGGCGTCATCGGCGGTCTGCTGTCCTTCGGCCTGGTGGGCATCTTCGTCGGGCCGGTGATCCTGGCCGTGGCCTACACGCTGCTGGTGGCGTGGGTGGAAGACGCCGAGCCAACGGCGCCGGAGTGGCGCGACTGAGCGCCGGCGCGGCCCGCCCCCGGGGCGTGTCGGGTCTCAGGCCCAGCCGCGCGCCTTCAGGTCGGTCTCGGCCTGCGCGGCGCTGCTGAACTGCAGCGCATGCCAGCCCAATGCCCGCGCGGCCAGCACGTTGGGCCCGTGGTCGTCGAGGAAGACCAGTTCGCCCGGTGTGCCGCCGAAGCGCGCCGCCGCCAGTTCGAAGATCGCCGGCTCGGGCTTGTTCAGATGCACACGCGCCGAAAACACGCCGTCGCGAAACCAGCGCACAAAGTCGTGCCTGGCCTCCAGGTGGTCGGCAAAGGGCGCCGGCATGTTGGAGATGAAATACAGCTCGCGCCCGGCTTCGTGCAGGCGGCGCAGCAAGGCCACCGTGTCGGGCAACGGCTGCAGTTCGTGCGGCACCGCGTCCACCACGCGCTGCACGTCGGCTGGTGCCAGGCCGGTGCGGCGGGCGATGCGGTCCACCAGCGCCGGCACGGCCACCGTGCCGCGGTCGAAGTCGCCCCAGTCGCCGCCGTAGTCCTGGAAGATCTGCGTCACGCAATCTCGGGCGCTGGCTTCGTCGGGGGCCAAGTGCGGCAGCTCGCGCTGCAGCATGGCTGCCGGCTGCCAGCGGAACAGCACGCCGGCGAAGTCGAAGACGATCTTCACGCGCCGTTCTTCAGGTCGTCAGGTCGTCAGCCGTGCCAGCAGGCCGGCGGTCGACGCGTCCAGGCCCTGCGTCTCGCCCGAAGCCAACCGCGGCAGCAACTGGTTGCACAGCGCCTTGCCCAGCTCCACGCCCCACTGGTCGAAGGAATTGATGCCCCACAGCGCACCGCTGGTGAAGACGCGGTGTTCGTAGAGTGCGATCAGCGCGCCCAGTGAACGCGGCGTCAGCGCCTGCAGCAGCAGCGTGGTGCTCGGCCGGTTGCCGGGAAAGCTGCGGTGCTGCGCCAGCACGGCGGGGTCGATGCCGGCGGCCGCGGTGGGGGCCTGTTCCGCTGCCGCATCGGCCGCGGACTTGCCCAGCATCAGCGCCTGGCTCTGCGCCAGGCAGTTCGCCAGCAGCTTGCGGTGCTGGTCGGCCAGGCCGTGCGCGGGGGTCTTGACGGCGATGAATTCCACCGGCACCACGTCGGTGCCCTGGTGCAGCATCTGGAAGTAGGCGTGCTGGCCGTTGGTGCCGGGCTCGCCCCAGACCACGGGGCTGGTGCCGTAGGGCAGGGCGTTGCCATCCAGATCCACGCACTTGCCGTTGGATTCCATCTCCAGCTGCTGCAGGTAGGCCGGCAGCCGCTTCAGGCCCTGGTGGTAGGGCGCCACGCTGCGGCTGGTGAAGCCGTGGAAATTGCGGTACCAGACGTCGATCAAGCCCAGCAGCACGGGCAGGTTGTGCGCCAGCGGCGTCTCGGCAAAGTGCCGGTCCATGGCATGTGCGCCGGCCAGCAGGTCGCGAAAATTTTCCGCGCCCACGGCCACCGCGATCGGCAGCCCGATGGCGCTCCACAGCGAATAGCGCCCGCCCACCCAGTCCCAGAAGCCGAAGGTGGTGGTGATGCCGAAGGCCGCCGCGGCCGCCACGTTGGTGGTGGTGGCCGCAAAATGGCGTGCGATATCGGTGCCGCCTTGCGCGAGAAACCACTCGCGCGCCACCGCCGCGTTGGCCATGGTCTCCTGCGTGGTGAAGGTCTTGCTGGCGACGATGAAGAGCGTGTGCTTCGCATCCAGCCGTTGCAGCAGCGGCGCGATATCGTGGCCGTCGACATTGCTCACGAAATGCAGCCGCTTGTCGGCACGGCCGTAGGCCTGCAGTGCCGGCACCGCCATCTGCGGCCCCAGGTCGCTGCCGCCGATGCCGATATTGACGATGTCGGTCAGGCCGGCGTCGCCGCGCACCCGTTCGGCATAGGCCAGCATGGCGTCGAGCACGGCATGCACTTCGTTGCTGAACGGCCCGGCTCCGCGCGGTGCGCGCAAGGCGGTGTGCAGCACGGCGCGGCCCTCGGTGGGATTGACGATCTCGCCGCGCAGCATGGCGTCGCGCTGCGCTTCCAGGCCGCACTGGCGTGCCAGCTCCAGCAGCCACTGCATCGTGGCGGCGTCGACGAGGTTCTTCGACAGGTCGGCAAAGATCTCGGGCGCTTCGAACGAGAGCGCGGCGAAGCGGCCGCCGTCGCGTGCGAAAGCCTCGCGCAGGTCGAGGCTGCGGCCATGGGCTTCGAAGTGGCCCTGCAGCGCGGCCCAGGCGGTGGTGCGGTCGCAGCGTTTCATGACGGCAGTGCCTCGATCAGGCGGTCCAGCTTCACCGCGTCGGCGGCGA
>JAABPT010000378.1 GCA_011391855.1 Burkholderiales bacterium | reverse complement strand
GCCTCGAGCTCGAAGCCGGCATCGTCGAGCGCCAGTGCCAGCGCGTCGGCGGCCGCGCCTGTAGGGTGGCCGAAGTAGGCCCGCTCGCTGCGGCTGCGCTCCAGGCGCGGGTCGTCGTCCAGCACGATCAGCGTGGCCTTGTAGCTGGCGGCCAGCGCCGGCAACGCCGCCAGCCCACCGAGTGTCCCCACCAGGACCGCGGCCAGAGTCAGCGACAGGCACTGCCCGCGTCGCAGCGGCCTCATTCGACGAGCACCACGCCGTAGGGCACGCGGCCCACCGGCACGCTCTTCAACGCCTTGGCGCTGGCGAGGTCGATCACGGTCAGGTCGTCGCTCAGGCCGTTGACCACCCACAGCTGGGTCTGTGCCTGGTTCAGGGCCAGGTTCCAGGCGCGTTTGCCCACCAGCACGGTGTCGGTGACCTTGCGGCTGGCCACGTCGATGAAGGCCACATGGTTGGCGCGACCCATCGCCACATAGGCACGCTTGCCGTCGCGCGAGATCGTCACGCCCACTGGCGTGATGTCCTCGGGCCGCGCCCCCTTGAGGCTGAGCTGGATGGTGTCGACGACGCTGTGGTCGCGCGTCGAGATGATGCTGACGCTGGCGCCCAGTTCGTTGGTGACCCACAGCTGCGCGCCGTCGGGGGTGATGGCGAATCGGCGTGGCCGCTTGCCCACCGCGATATTCTTCAGCAGCTTGCCGCTGGTGGTTTCGATCACGTGCACCAGGCTGGCCACCTCGGAACTCACGTACACCAGCTTGCCGTCGAGCGAGGTCTTCACGCCCTCGGGTTCCTTGCCGACCTTCACCGCCTTGAGCTTCTTGCCGGTAGCGGCGTCCAGCATCAGCAATTCGCCGTCGTCCTCGGCCGAAACGTAGAGCGTCTTGCCGTCGGCCGAGAAGTCGAACGCCTCGGGGTCGTCGCCCAGCGGCACACGGCCCACCGACTTGCGCGTGGCCAGGTCCACCACGTCGGCCGCATTCGACTCGGCGCAGGCCACCAGCATGCGCTTGCCGTCGGGCGTGACCTGCAGATGGCGCGGCCGCTTGCAGGTGGCCAGCGTGCCGGTGACGGCCAGCGTCTTGAGGTCGATCAGCGTCAGCGTGTGGTCCTTCTCGCTCGACACGTAGGCCACGCCCGCGCCCTGTGCGGGCGCCAGCCCGGGCGCAGCGGCCAGCGCGGCCATCCATGTGGCCAACAGCCTTCGAAGGCGCGTGTGCCGAAGTTCGAGCCGCATGTGGGAAGTCTCCTTGAAGGGTGTGGCAAACAACGCCAGCCAGCTCAACCGGTGGCTCGGATGAAGGCGGCTTCGAGGGCGCCGCCGCCCAGGGACTGGGCCACGGCCGCCGGCGTGCCGTCGGCCAGCAGCCGGCCCTTGTGCAGCACCAGAACGCGGTCGGCTGCGGCCGCCTCCTCGACCAGGTGCGTGGCCCACAACACAGCCGTGCCGCGCGCGGACACGTCGTCGCGCACCTTGGCCAGCAGGTCGCGGCGCGACTTCGGGTCCAGGCCGACGGTCGGTTCATCCATCAGCAGCACGGCCGGGCGGTGCAGCAGGGCGCGCACCAGCTCCACCTTGCGCCGGTTGCCGCCCGACAGTTCGCGCACGGGTCGCTGCAGCTCGGCGCCCAGTCCGGCGGCCGCACAGTCCTCGTTGATGCGCTCGCGCGCCAGCGCCGCGCCCATGCCGTGCAAGTCGGCGTGGAAGCGCAAGTTGCGCTGCACGCTGAGGTCGAGGTCGAGCGACATCTGCTGGAAGACCACGCCCAGATGGCGCAGGGCCTGCGTGGCTTCGCTGCGCAACGAGTGCTCGGCCACGAAGGCTTCGCCGGCATCGGGGGCGAACAGCCCCGTCAGAACCTGGAACAGCGTCGACTTGCCGGCCCCGTTGGGCCCGAGCAGCACGGTGAACTGCCCGCGGCCGATCTGCAGATCGAGCCCGGCCAGCGCCACCCGATTACCGTAGCGCTTGACCAGGCCTCGCAACTCGATCATCGGTGCAGGCGACGTCAAACGTCCGCCCCCGCCATGGCGGCGTGCTTGCCGAGGGCAGCGCCCAGGACGTCGCGACATGGCGCCAGGGGCCGGCAAGAGGCAGTGCAAGACAGGACGACGATACGGTTCATGCGATGGAATTTCCTCTGTGGCCGGCAGCTGCGTTCGACGGCCGCGGCCACCGCGAGGTAGGCCGCGACCCGACTATGGGGCATACGCCATGAGTCGCAGCCAGCTCTGGCATGCAGGTTTGGAATTGCCAATGACCACCCCCTCATCCACAGAGCGGGAATGTACTGACTGTTCGGGGCTCGGGCAAAACGACGATGTGCTCACTCAGGCCCGCCCCGCTTTCCGCCGCTGGCTCGGGCATCCGGTTGAACATCGCGTGACGCCGCCATCCATCGCTCTGCTCACGGCGAGACCCATGAAATCCGCAATGACCATGCTACTGGGGCGTCTGGCGGTCGCCGGCATCGCTGCCAGCACTGCCGCTTCGGGTGCAGACTGACCGAGCGCCGGGCACGACCTCAAGCATTCCCGCAGCCAGCCCGACGAGAAGGCGATCCATCCCGGGTCGGTGAAGAAGCTGGTCAAGAAGTGGGGTATCGACACCGACAGCGACGTCACCGCGCACCCCGCCGTCGAAGGAGACTTCCTTTACTTCCCCGA
>JAABPT010000376.1 GCA_011391855.1 Burkholderiales bacterium | reverse complement strand
GCGGCGGCGGCCAGGTGATGTTGCCTTCCTTGATGACCGTCAGGCCGCGGATCGCGTCGTCTTCCATGTTGACGTCGATGACGCCGTCCTTGGTCTTGCACAGCTCCTCGGTCAGGCGCAGCAGGTTGTTCGAATACAGCGTCGACGACTGCTTGGCCAGGCGGCTGACCAGGTCGGTATAGCCGATGATGGTGACGCCGTGGCGCACCACGGCTTGGCCCGGCACGGTGAGCTCGCAGTTGCCGCCCTGCTCACCCGCCATGTCGACGATGACGCTGCCCGGCTTCATGCTCTGCACCATCTCGGCGGTGATGAGCCGGGGCGCCGGCTTGCCCGGGATCAGCGCGGTGGTGATGATGATGTCGACTTCCCGGGCCTGCTTGGCGTACATCTCGCGCTGGGCCTGCTGGAAGCCTTCGCTCATGACCTTGGCATAGCCGCCGCCGCCGGCGCCTTCTTCCTCGTAATCGACCTTGACGAATTCGCCGCCCAGCGAGACCACCTGGTCGGCGACCTCGGCACGCGTGTCGTTGGCGCGCACGATGGCGCCCAGGTTGGCGGCGGTGCCGATGGCGGCCAGGCCGGCCACACCGGCCCCGGCGATGAAGACCTTGGCCGGCGGCACCTTGCCGGCGGCGGTGATCTGGCCGTTGAAGAAGCGGCCGAAGGCATTGGCCGCCTCGATCACGGCGCGGTAGCCGCTGATGCCGGCCATGGAGGTGAGCGCGTCCATCTTCTGCGCGCGGCTCAACTGGCGCGGCAGGCTGTCGATGGCCAGCACGGTGGCCTTGCGGGCCGCCAGCTGCTGCATCAGTTCGGGGTTCTGCGCCGGCCAGACGAAGCCGATGAGGGTGCTTCCTTCGCGCAGCAGGCTCACTTCTTCCGGGCTGGGCGGGCGCGCCTTGAAGACGATGTCCGACGTGGCCCACAGCTCGGCCGCCGTGCCCACGACTTCGGCGCCAGCCGCGCGGTAGGTGTCGTCGGCAAAATTCGCCGCGTCGCCCGCACCACTCTCCACAGCCACCGTGAAGCCCAGCTTGACGAGCTTCTCCACCACTTCGGGCACGGTCGCGACGCGCTTCTCGCCGGCCGCCGTTTCCTTCGGAACTCCGATGCGCATGGGGTTTTCTCCTCGCGAAGGCTGATGTTGTTGACAAACGCGCGAAGCTAACACAAGACCTGCCCGCGAAGGCGGCGCGCCCCTTCGCGGGCTACCATTGGCGCCATGAACCCCGCGCCGCGCTGGAGCCCGAGCGTCACCGTGGCCGCGATCATCGAAGACGCAGGCCGCTACCTGCTGGTGGAAGAGCACACGCCCGAGGGCCTGAAGCTCAACAACCCGGCCGGCCACCTGGACCCGGGCGAGTCGCCGCTGCAGGGCGTGGTGCGCGAGGCGCTGGAGGAAACCGCGCGCGTTTTCACGCCCGACGCCTTGGTGGGCGTCTACCTGTCACGCTTCCAGCGTCCGGCCACGAGCGAGGACGTGACCTACCTGCGCTTCGCCTTCTGCGGCCGCGTGGGCGAACCGTTGCCGGGCCGCGCGCTGGACACCGGCATCGTGCGCACGCTGTGGCTGACGCCCGACGAGCTGCGCGCCAGCGCCGCCCGCCACCGCAGCGCGCTGGTGCTGCGCTGTGTCGAGGACCACCTCGCCGGGCGCCGCTATCCGCTGGAGGTGCTGACCACCGACGCCAGCGTCTACGTGCCCGAGATCAAGCGCTGATCCGGGCCCGCGCGGCGGCGGGCATGGCCATACCGCCGGCCCGAAACGGCGGCACGCGCCACAATCCTGCGGTGAGCGGCATCGGGCCGCGCGCCCTCCCGAAAGACCAGCCGACCATGACGGAACTCGCCCCCTTCCACCTCGCCTTTCCGGTCGACGATCTAGGGGCTGCGCGCCGCTTCTACGGCGGTCTGCTCGGCTGCCCCGAAGGCCGCAGCAGCGAAGAGTGGATCGACTTCGACTTCTTCGGCCACCAGATCGTGGCCCACCTGGCACCGCCGCGGGCCACCGGTGACCACCACAACCCGGTCGACGGCCACGACGTGCCGGTGCCGCATTTCGGCGTGGTGCTCGACTGGGATCACTTTCAGACGCTGGCCGCGCGCCTGCGCGAGCAGGGCCAGAAGTTCGTGATCGAGCCCTACATCCGCTTCGCCGGCCAGGTGGGCGAGCAGGCGACGATGTTCTTTCACGACCCGGCCGGCAACGCGCTGGAGTTCAAGTCCTTCCGCGACAGCTCGCAGTTGTTTGCCAAGTGACGTTCGCCAAGTGACTTGCATTGACTGACAAGCGCCCGGTGACCGAACTGCTATTCATCCGCCACGGCGAGACCGACTGGAACCGCCAGCAGCGTTTCCAGGGCCAGATCGACGTGCCGCTGAATGCCACCGGCCAGGCGCAGGCCGTGCGCGTGGCCGCGCGGCTGGCCGCCGACCGCCACGACGCGCTGTTCAGCAGCGACCTGCTGCGCGCCCGCGAGACCGCGGCCCCGCTGGGCGCGGCCTGGCGCCTGGCGCCGGTGGCGCTGGCCGGATTTCGCGAGCAGAACTTCGGCGTGCTGGAAGGGCTGGACGCACCCACCATCCAGGTCCGCCACCCCGACCTGTGGCAACGCTGGCTGGAACACCGCGCCGACTATGCGCTGCCCGGCGGAGAGAGCCTGCGCCAGTT
>JAABPT010000375.1 GCA_011391855.1 Burkholderiales bacterium | reverse complement strand
TTCACCCAAGGACGTGGGCACACTGGCCGAGATCACCGGCACGGTGTCGTTCGGCAAGGAGACCAAGGGCAAGAACCGTCTGCAGATCACCAGCCCGGAAGGCCAGGTCCACGAGGAACTGGTGGCCAAGGAGAAGAACATCCTGGTGCACGAGGGCCAGGTGGTCAACCGCGGCGAACTGGTGGTCGACGGCTCGGCCGACCCGCAGGACATCCTGCGCCTGCTGGGCATCGAGGAATTGGCGCGCTACATCGTCGACGAGGTGCAGGATGTCTATCGCCTGCAGGGCGTGAAGATCAACGACAAGCACATCGAGGTCATCGTGCGCCAGATGCTGCGCCGCGTGCAGATCACCAACGCCGGTGACTCGTCGTACATCAACGGCGAGCAGGTGGAACGCAGCGAGCTGCTCAACACCAACGAGCGGCTGCGCGCCGAGGGCAAGGTGCCCGCGACGCACGCCGACGTGCTGCTGGGCATCACCAAGGCCAGCCTGTCCACCGACAGCTTCATCAGCGCCGCGTCCTTCCAGGAGACCACGCGCGTGCTCACCGAAGCGGCGATCATGGGCAAGCGCGACGAGCTGCGCGGGCTGAAGGAAAACGTCATCGTCGGCCGCCTCATCCCCGCGGGTACCGGCATGGCCTTCCACGAGGCGCGCAAGGCCAAGGAGGCCATGGACGACTCCGAGCGCCGAGCCATCGCGCTGCAAGAGGCCGAGGAACTGGCCGCCGTGCAGATGGCGCAGGTCGACGCCGCCACCGCGGCAGCGGCCGCAGGCAGCGAAACGGCCGAATAGACCGTATCGCTTCGTGCGACGAGAGGGCGGCTTCGGCCGCCCTTTTTACCTCTGGGTCATGTCGCGCTGTCGCGCCACTCGGCCGGCTGCACGATGCTTAGGCCATGGCCGAGCGCCTTGCGGCGCAGCTTCAGCAAGGCGCGATCGCGTGTCACCAGCCAGGTGGCGCGGCGGGCCAGAGCCACGTCGATGAAGATCTGGTCGTCGGGGTCGCTGCAGCGCAGCCGCGGGGGCGAAGCGGCCATCGGATCGCCATGCAACGTCGTGTGGCCATCAAAGAAAGTGAGTGCCTGCTCAGGTTGATGACCCCAGCGTGCAAGTGTCGGATGGCGCAGCATATGTTCCAACTCGGCACGAATCGCCGGCGTTGCCAGCCAGCGCAAGCGCCCCGCCAGCACCGCCTGGAGCAGCGGCCGTGCGGTGGCATCGCGAAAGACCAGCCAGTCCAGCACCACCTGCGTGTCGGCCACGAGCCACGGTGTGGCGCTGTCGCGGGGCGGGTCCGGCGTGGTGTTCACAAGGGTCGCTTGCTGCCGGACATGCGGCGGAATATAATGGAAAGCTTTTCGGCGATCGTTGCCGCGAAACCTGCGCCCGAAACGTCCGCGATATGCAGTGGGCGAGCCGTCAGGCGGCGTGGTCGATGCCGCGCCAGGTGCCGCGCCAAGTGCCGAGACGGCAGATTGCCGAGCCTGTGATTTCAAGCGCGGCTCTTACTTTCAGTGGCCCGACAGCCACCAACGGAAACCTACGGTCCTATGCCTACCATCAATCAGCTCGTGCGCCACGGCCGTCAGGTCGAAGCCGTGAAATCCAAGTCGCCGGCGATGCAGAACTGCCCGCAGCGCCGCGGCGTGTGCACCCGCGTCTACACCACGACGCCCAAGAAGCCGAACTCGGCGCTGCGCAAGGTCGCCAAGGTTCGCCTGACCAACGGCTTCGAGATCATTTCCTACATCGGTGGCGAAGGCCACAACCTGCAGGAACACAGCGTGGTGCTGGTGCGCGGCGGCCGCGTCAAGGACCTGCCGGGTGTGCGCTACCACATCGTGCGCGGTTCGCTCGACCTGCAAGGGGTCAAGGACCGCAAGCAGTCGCGTTCCAAGTACGGCGCCAAGCGCCCGAAGAAGGCTTAAAGCCTTCAGGCCCCGGCCGACGTGCTGCGTCGGCAGGGTCGGCCGGCATTGCAGCCGGCCATACGTGCGGCAGGTGCCCTTGTTCTTGGTGGGCGCCGGCCGAGTAAGTGAGGGGCCTTGGATGGCCCTTCGCGGCGCGGGTCGCAAGGTCGGCGCCAACTGAAGCCAACAAAGGAAGAGTGTCATGCCACGTCGTCGCGAAGTTCCCAAACGCGAGATCCTGCCCGACCCCAAGTTCGGTTCTGTCGATCTGTCCAAATTCATGAACGTCATCATGGAGTCGGGCAAGAAGGCGGTGGCCGAGGCCATCATCTACGGCGCGCTCGACCAGGTCGAGAAGAAGGCCGGCAAGGACCCGCTCGAGGTCTTCATGGTCGCTCTGAACAACATCAAGCCGATGGTGGAAGTGAAATCCCGCCGCGTCGGTGGCGCCAACTACCAGGTGCCGGTGGAGGTGCGCCCGGTGCGCCGCCAGGCGCTGGCGATGCGCTGGCTCAAGGAAAGCGCGCGCAAGCGCGGCGAGAAGTCGATGGCCGCCCGTCTGGCCAATGAACTGCTGGAAGCCAGTGAAGGCCGTGGTGGCGCGATGAAGAAGCGCGACGAAGTGCACCGCATGGCCGAAGCCAACAAGGCCTTCTCGCACTTCCGCTTCTAATCACCGGCTCCCGGCCGCCTCTACGGGTTAATACCAGCCCGGAGGCGGCTCCTGCATTTGGAGAAAGATCATGGCCCGCAAGACTCCCATCGAGCGCT
>JAABPT010000374.1 GCA_011391855.1 Burkholderiales bacterium | reverse complement strand
CGCGCCGGCGGCCGCATCGTCACCGTGGGCGCCGGCACCAGCGGGCGGCTGGGCGTGCTCGACAGCGTGGAACTGCACCCCACCTTCTCGTGGCCGCGCGAGCGCGCGCCGGCCCTGCTGGCCGGCGGCGCAGGCGCCATGTTCGTGGCCGTGGAAGGGGCCGAGGACGACGCTGCACAGGGTGCGGCCGACTTGGCTGAGCTGCTACCCGGTGCCAACGACGTGGTGCTGCTGCTCGCCGCGTCGGGAGCCACGCCCTACGTGCTGGGCGCCGCCGAAGCGGCGCGCGCAGCTGGCGCGCTGACGGTCGGCATCGTCAACAACCCCGGCGCGCCGCTGGCCGCGGCCTGCCAGATCGCCGTCGTGCTGGACACCGGGCCCGAGGTCATCTCCGGCAGCACGCGGCTGAAGGCCGGCACGGCGCAGAAGATCGCGCTCAACACCTTCAGCAGCAGCGTCATGGTGCGGCTGCACAAGGTCTACGGCAACTTGATGGTGGACCTGCGCGCCACCAACGCCAAGCTCGTGCGGCGCGCGCTGCGCCTCACGGTGCGCGCCACCGGCGCCAGCGAAACCGACGCCGAAGCGGCGCTGGCGGCTTGCGGCGCGCGCGTCAAGGTGGCGATCGTGATGCTGCGCGCGGGTGTGGACGCGGCCGAGGCCGAGCGCCGGCTGGACGCCGCCGCGGGCAGCGTGGCCGTGGCGCTGGACGCCTGAGCGACAGGCCCCGAGCGACCGAGGACCGCGTGACGCCGCGGCAGTGGCTGGCGCCGGACCCGGCGCGTAGCCCTGCCGCCGGCGGCCGGCGACAGAACCCCAGCGCCCGACGGCAGGATCGCCACCGGGCAGACGTCGCTCAGTGCGCCATCGAGCCCGGGCCGCGGCGGCCTTTCACTGCGCGCCGCCGATGTGCATCTGGTAGGCGGCGCCGTTGGAGAAAGTGCAGGTGCCCGCGCCCTGGTACGGGGTGTTCATCTGGTATTCGCAGGACATGAACATGCCCTGCGGGCTGAACGCGCTGGCCACGCCGCGCCGTTCTTCGTTCGACACGCGGGTGGCCTCGCCGGTGAGCACCTCGCCCTGGTAGGAGACGTTGAAGACACCCTTGCCGGTCATCATGTTCGTCACGCTGCCGGTGATCACGCCCGTGCGCGTGGCGATGTCGTTGGACGGGTACAGGCGCACCGGCAGCGTGGCCGGGCCGGTGCGGCTCGGCGGCGGCGGGGTCGGCACCACGGTTCCCGCCGGCGGCAGCGGGTAGTGCTGGTAGTAGACGGTGCCGTCAGGTGCGCGCTCGGGCACCACGTAGCAACCGGCCAGCATGGCCACGGCCATGGCCGCAGCGCCATATCGGGTGATTCGACGCATGTCAATCTCCAGAGAAATCAGGATGACCCTGATACTTTGAATCTAGGCCGCCGCGGCGCGGGGCTGTTGCGCCGGGTCAATCGCCCGCTCGGTGACACGGATCACCCTGCCGTCCACCACGCCGGCCATCAGGTCAACCACTGCGGCCGCAGCAGCAGTACCGCGCCCAAGCCGAGCATCACGCCCCCGCTCACGAATTTGAGCCAGCGCCCGCCGCGCTCGCCGAGCTTGCCGCTGCCCAGCGCCGCCACCGCCACGCCGACCATCAGTGCGTCGTCGGCGATATAGCCCAGGATGTACAGGCCCAGGTAGGCGTGGTGCGCCCAGGGGCTCAGCGACTGCTGCGCCAGCACGGCGGTGAAGATGGCCGGCAGGCCGGCCGTGCACAGCAGTTCGACGAAATTCACCACCACCGCCAGCCCGGCCACGGCCAGCATCGAAGCCGGCAACGCGGGCGCCTGCATCGCGTGCCGCATGCGCGCCACCAGGCCCGGCTTCGCGCGGTCGGGAATGGCCAGCGACGGCCCATGGCCCCAGGCGAAGAAGTCCTTCACGTTGAAAGCGCCGATGACCAGGGCCACGCCGCCGAGTGTCCAGCGCACGGTCTTCGTCAGGCCGACGGCCAGGAAGATATTGAGCCAGGCCGCCATGAAGGCGTAGTACACCGCGGCGCTGACGAAGACGAAGGTGCCGGCGATGAGCGCCATGCGCCGGCGGTCCTGCAGGCGCACCAGCAGCGACAGCAGGAACAGCAGCACCCACATGGCACAGGGGTTGAAGCCGTCGAGCAGGCCCAGCGCCAGCGTGAACAAGGGCAGGCCCAGGCGCGAGGCGCTGAGCGTGCCGAACAGCGCGTTGTCCAGGGACGGCACCGGTGGCAGCGCAAGGGGGGCGGCGCTCGCACTTCGGTGCGCCGCCTCGCTCGCATCCGCAATGGCATTGGCCACGGCGGTCGCGTCCAGCCGCTCGGCGATGGCGCGGCCGGTGTGGGCGTCGTCGTCGAAACCCATGGCCAGCAGCCGGCCTTCGACGGCAAACGCCGGCACACCCGGCGGCCAGACGCCGTTGGCCAGCGCCAGCTCGTGAAATGCCTGCGCCGCTGCCGGGTCCTGGTCGATGACCCGCACTTCCACGCGCAAGGCCGGCCGTTCGCGTTGCAGCCGCTCGACGAAGCGCTTCGCGGCGGCGCAATGCGGGCAGCCGTCCTGCACGTAGACCTGCAGCACCAAAGGCGTGGTCGGCGCTGCCGCAGTGCCTGGCGCGGCCTCCGAAGCGCCCGCGAGCCAAGCCGCTCCCAACAGCCAGAGCAGCCAGAGCAGCCAG
>JAABPT010000373.1 GCA_011391855.1 Burkholderiales bacterium | reverse complement strand
AGGAGCAGTGGGGGAGCGTCCGGGTCGCCGCCGGTGCGCAGGCAGACCTCTGCGCCGGTCGTGGCGACTTGGCGGGTGTCGAAACCTTCAAACCATGCCGGGTTTGTCATGCGGTGCCTCCTGGGACATATTGATGGCAGTGGGAGCTTCCAGTGCCACCGGAATGGCTTGGGCGAGGAAATCGTACACCGCGCGGATGCGTGCGCTGTTGCGGATTTCGCGGTGCACGGTCAGCCACACCGGCAGGCTGGGCAGGGGCAGCATGGGCAGGATGCGCTGCACGGCGGGGTCGGTGCGGATCACGTAGTCGGCCGTGAATCCCACGCCCAGTCCAGCGCGCACCGCCTCCCAGGAAGCAATCAGGTCGTCGGTGCGCAGGGCGAAATGCTCTTTCGTCACCGGATATCCCATCGCCGCGAAACCGCGCAGCAGGTCGTCCTGCTGGTCGTAGCCCACCAATTCATGGCGCAGCAGGTCGGCGGGCTGCTGCGGCGTGCCGCGCCGCGCCAGGTAGGCCGCGCTGGCGCAGGCCGACAGGCTGACCTCGCCGATGCGTTTGGCCACCAGGCTGGCCTGCTCGGGCCGCACCATGCGCACGGCGATGTCGGCCTCGCGCTGCAGCAGGTTGCTGACCTGGTTGCTCACTTCCAGTTCGATCTGGATGGCGGGCAAGGCTTGGCGCAACTGCGCCAGGATGGGCGGCAGCAGGAAGCAGGCCACCGGCTGGCTGGCCGTCAGGCGCACGGTGCCGGCCTGCTGGCTTTGCGCTTCGACCAGACGGTCTGCCAGCGCCAGCGCTCCGGACTGCATGGCGCGCGCGGGCCCGGCCAGTTCCAGTGCCAGCGCTGTAGGCCGCAGGCCGCGCCCGGTGCGCTCGAACAGCACTTTGCCCAGTTGCGCTTCCAGCTCCGCGATGTGCCGCCCGGCCGTCGGCTGGCTGATGCCGAGCTGCCGGGAGGCGCCCAGCAGGCTGCCGCGTTCCAGCGCCGCCAGAAAGGTGGGCAACAGGCCCCAGTCGAACGAGGTATTCATTTTTGCAATTCTGCCTTGGATGAATGGCTAATTGTGTAATGTTTGCCGGATTCCCACAATCACGCCATGCCTCTAACGAGGTTCCTCCTGAAACTCCAACGGATCGGAAAACATCATGGAAAACACGGTACTGGTTCTGGGCGCACGCGGTCGTCTCGGCGGCGCAGTGGCGCAGGCGTTTGCGGCGGCGGGCTGGCGGGTGCTGGCGCAGCGGCGCGCCGGGGGCACAGTCCCCTCGCCGGCCGAGGGCGTCGAATGGGTGGCGGCCGAAGCCGGTGACACCGAAGCGCTGGTCCGAGTAGCAGCCGGCGCCCGGGCGGTGGTGCACGCGATGAACCCGGCCTACACCGCCGCCGCCTGGCGCGCACAGGCGCCGGGCCTGATGCAGGCCGCCATCGATGCGGCGGCCGCGCTGGGGGCGGTGCTGCTGTTCCCGGGCAATGTCTACAACTTTGGCGCGGACATGCCGGCGCTGCTGGCGCCCGACACGCCGCAGCGGCCCAGCACGGAGAAGGGCCGCATCCGCGTCGACCTGGAGCAGCAACTGGCGCAGGCGACGCGCTCGCGCGGCATCCGGGCGGTGGTGATCCGCGCCGGGGACTTCTTCGGTGCCGGCAGCGGCTCCTGGCTGGACCAGGTGATCGTGAAAAAACTGCCGCAGGGCCGCGTGACCTGGCCCGGCGCGCTGGACGCCCCGCACGCCTGGGCCTGCCTGCCCGATCTGGCCCGGGCTTTAGTCCGCGTGGCCGAGACCCCCCCGGAACAGATGGACGCCCGCTTCGAAGTCCTGCATTTCGCGGGCCATACGGTGACGGGCCACGACTGGCTGGCCGCACTGACCGAGGTCGCCTGGGAGCAGGGCTGGCTGCCGGCTGGTGGCGCGCTGCGCACGGGAAAACTGCCTTGGGGAATGATGCTGCTGGTGTCGCCGTTCAGCGCGACGGTGGCCTCGCTGCTGGAGATGCGCTACCTGTGGGACGTGCCGCACGCGCTGGATGGCGCGGCGCTGGAGCGGCGCATCGGCGCCGAGCCGCACACGCCCTTTGCCGACGCTGCGCGCGCCGCCATCACGCAGCTGGATCTGGCCCCGCGCGGGGCGAATTCGCCCGGCCCCCAAGCGGGCCACTCAATCACACAAGGAGTCTGAATCATGGAACGCAGAAGCTTTATTCGTGTCATGGGTGGCGGCATGGTGCTGGCCGCCGCGCCAGCCTTGGTCGCCTGCTCGTCAGCCCTGCCGCCCGAGGCTGTGGCCGCCTGGCAGCCTCCGGCACCGCCGGCTCCCGGCAGCGATGTGCGGCGCTGGATCCTGGCGCACGCCATCCTGGCGCCGCATTCGCACAACCTGCAGTCGTGGCTGGTGGATTTGCGCCAGCCGGGCGAGATCGCGCTGTACTGCGACCGAACCCGCCTGCTGCCCGAGACCGATCCGTTCTCGCGCCAGATCATGATGAGCCAGGGCACCTTCCTCGAAGTGCTGGACCTGGCCGCGCGCCAGCAGGGCCTGCGCGCCGACATCCAGCCGTTCCCTCAAGGCGAGTTCGATCCCAAGGTGGCGCCGGCCAACGGCCTGACGGCGCTGATCCGCCTGGTGCCCGACGCCAGTGTCAAGCCCGATCCGCTGTTTGCCCAGGTGTTCCGGCGGCACACCAACCGCAGCGCCTACGA
>JAABPT010000372.1 GCA_011391855.1 Burkholderiales bacterium | reverse complement strand
GCCAGGTCGGCGCCCTTGCCCGAGGTGCCGCCGGCCGATTGGGACACCGGCGTCGATGACGATCTGTCCGCCCTGCCGATGGGCAACCTCTTCAACACCGCGCGCGGTGCCGCAGCCGAGGCGGTGTCCGGCCCCTTTGCGCTGCCCAACACCACCATCCGGGTGCTGCCCCTGCTGGCCGACCCGGTGGTGTTGAACCGCTTCGCCGAGCGCTACCTGGGGGTGCAGGGCCAGGCCCGCTTCGAGGCCTGGGGATCGTTCGTCTACCTCATCGCCTTCACCTATCCCCAGCGTTCGTCGGAGGTCAACAACGTCGGCACCTTTGCGCACCGCGAGGTGAACTTCGCCGTGCCGGTGAAGTGGTACGACTGGTACGAGGCGGGCGATTACGACCTTGCTCAAGCCGAGGAGCGGGAGCGCCGCGACCGCGAGAAACTGCTCGGCGTGGCGCTGGTCAACGCCTTCAGCTTCGTCGACGATCCGATGGTCGCCATCACCAGCAGCGAGATCGACGGCGTGCCCACCCTGAGCGCCGAGATCCAGAGCCCGCCCAGCCTGTGGATGGACCCTGCAGGCCCGGCCAAGCAGAAGGGCGAGAGCCTGCTCAGCGTCTCGTCGCTGGTGCTGCCGTCGATCGGTGTCGGTGCCGGGGGCGAGCGCAAGGTGCTGCTCAACGTCAGCACCGCAGCGCTGCTGCCCGCCGAGGACGAGGCGGGTTGGCGCGAAGTCGCCGACAAGTGGGGCCCGCAACTGGTGGCCGACCTGAAGCGCAAGCGCGATCAGCGCGGAGTGCGCCAGGAGCAGTGGAGCACCGGCGCCGGCTGGCAGGGGCCCAGCGGCAAACGGGCCAGTTCCTTCGACCACGTTCGTGCCCTGGCCTTGGCGGTGCTGTCCGGCGAGCAGCCGCTGAGCACGCTGGCGCTCAAGCAGTTCCGCGACGCCGAGCAGACCGACAGCGCGTGTTACCAGAGCATCGTGCTGGGCCGGCAGCGGATCAAGCACCTGCACGAGGTGCACGAGATCGAGGAGTCGACCCATGTCCTGATCGCCCGCTACCCGACGCAACCGATCAAGGACCTGCTGGGCCTGCGCGTGAAGCTGCGGCAGTTCGGCAGCGAAGGCATGGTCGAGGCTTTCGAGGCCATCCGTCCCTTCTGGCTGCGCGCCGATCTAGCCGAGGATCTGGGGTGCGGCCTGTTCGAACGCGCCGGCACGCAGGACTGGGGGCTGACGCACCGGCCCGAGCAGCTGGCCGGGTGGCGATCACTGCCTACGGCGGCAGCGCTGGAGGGGCTGGCCGCAGACCCGGTGGTGCCCACCCGCGTCGGCTACGGCCTATGGATCGAGGGCCGCGTCGAGCGTGTCGAGCGGGACCTTCAAGCCAGGGACTGCGAGCGGCTGCTCGCACTTGAGCGCAAGGGCGAGCTGCGAAACCTGATGATCAAGGCGCGGCGGGACCTGCGCTCGGTGTTGGCGGGCACGCGCGTGCTCAACCACATCGACCGTGTCCACGTGCCCGATCTGGCTGCCTACGTGAACGCGCAGAAGATCTCCTCCGAGCGGGACCGTGACGCGACGGCAGCCTACGAGCAGCGCCTGCCGCAGTTGGAGGTGCGCGACCTTGCCGTCGACTTGGGCCGCATCGACCCGGCGACGGTGCTGGACTCGATCATCAGCAGGCAGTGGGGGCGGCCGGCGACGGCGCGCGAGCCTTTCGAGAAGCACGACTTCGCGCTCAACATCGATGCACTGGGCCCCGCATTGCGCGACAGGATCTTTCCACAGGACGAACGACAGGGTGCCTTCTGGCCTCGGTCGCGGGATTTCAAGGTCGCCAGGGATCACGAACGCCAGGGCCTGGCATGGCAGCTCTGGGATCAGGTCTGGATGCTGGTGAAGCTGGGCGTCAATACAGACCCTGACTACCAGGCACGGGCACAGACGCATCTGCCGTCGTGGTTCGGCCCGAAACTGCGGCGACCGGCCAAGCCCGCTGATTGGAAACCCAAGCAGTGGCAACAGGTGGCCGCCGGCTTGGCGACTTTGATCGCCGAATCGGACGGGCAGGTCGACTGGCGCACGGTGATATCGCCCCTGGACCACTGGCGCAAGGTTGCCCTGCAGATGACCGCTAGTGAGGACTGGCACGGCCAGGCGCACCAGGTCTTCAGCGAACGGCTGGGCAAGATCACCAAGTGAGGGGGTGCTCTTCACCAGCGCGCTGGGTTTGCATCCGCCATGGAAGGCTCACCGGCGCATGGCGTCGGCTGCCGCCGACGCAGCGGCCGTCGTCCCCACGCCCACGATGGGCAACGAGACCCAATACTTTTCTTGACGGTTATCTAACCGGTTGGCAAAGTACGGTTCATGAACTCAGCGGAACTCTCGGCAGTTTTCTCCGCCCTCGCCGACGCGACGCGCCGGGCGATCCTCGCGCGGCTGTCGGAGGGCGAGGCTCCGGTGAAGGAGTTGGCAGCACCGTTCGACCTGTCCGGCCCGGCCATCACGAAGCACCTCCACGTGCTCGAACGCGCGGGGCTCATCTCGCGCGGCCGTGAAGGTCGGATGCGGCCGTGTCGACTCGAGCCTCATGCCCTTGCTCCAGCTGCCGATTGGGTCGATCAGTACCGTGCCCTGTGGGAGGAGCGGCTCGACCGCCTCGATGCGTACCTGAAGAGCGTCACGCCGACTTCCA
The DNA here is from genome assembly GCA_011391855.1 of Burkholderiales bacterium. GTDB lineage: Bacteria > Pseudomonadota > Gammaproteobacteria > Burkholderiales > Burkholderiaceae_C > Rubrivivax. The sequence goes on along the minus strand of JAABPT010000372.1, from coordinate 34 downwards.
CCTCGAAAGCCCGTGGCATGACGCGGCGCACGAA
>JAABPT010000371.1 GCA_011391855.1 Burkholderiales bacterium | reverse complement strand
CGCCAAGGTCTGGCGCAAGGCCACGCGGGCATATTCGACCGACGCCAGGTTGACGACCACCGGCGCCCTTTCGGCGGCCAGCCGCTGGTTCAGGTAGTCGGCCACGGTGTCGCCCCAATACGCATACAGGTCCTTGCCGCGCGGCGTGGCCAGCGCGGTGCCCATTTCCAGCCGGTAGGGCTGCAGGCGGTCCAGCGGGCGCAGCGCGCCGTACAGCCCGGACAGGATGACCAGGTGCTGCTGCGCCCAGGCCAGGTCGGCGGCCTTCAGCGTCTTCGCGTCCAGGCCTTCGTAGACGTCGCCGTTGAAAGCCAGCGCCGCCGGCTTGCTGTTGGCGGGCGTGGCCTCGGGCTGCCAGGCGCCGTAACGCGCCACGTTCAGCGCCGCCAGCTTGTCCGACAAGCCCATCAGGCCGGCCACCTGGGCCGGTGTCTTGCGGCGCAGCACGTCCATCAGTTCGGCGGCACGGTCGCTGAAAACGGGGTCGGTGGCCTTCTTCAGCACCGGCGCGCGCACGGGGGTGTCGTAGTCCAGGGTCTTGGCGGGGGACAGCAGGAACAGCATGAACGACATTGTGGCGTCGGGCACCGGCCGGCGTGCCGGTGGGGATGTCTCGCCCGGCCCGCCGCATGCGGCGCCGGCCTTCAGCGGAAATTGCGGCTCGTCGTCGCCAGCCCCTGCAGCAGCGCCGAATGGTCCACCAGCTGGCGCGCCACCAGGTGGCGCACCTCGTGACCTTCTTCACCTTGGCTTTGCCAGATGCCGTACACGGTGAGCAGCGTGCTGCCCAGCAAGGCCTGGCGCTGCTTTTCGGCCACCTGCGGCCAGACGATGACGTTGACGCTGCCGGTCTCGTCTTCCAGCGTCACGAAGACCACGCCCCTGGCCGTTTCCGGCCGCTGGCGGTGGGTGACGATGCCGCTGGCGCGTGCCAGGCGGCCGTTCGGATAGCCACGCAGCACCGCCGCCGGCTGCACCTTGAAAGCGGCCAGCGGCTCGCGCAGCAGTGCCACCGGGTGCTGGGTGAGGCTCAGGCCCAGCGCGCGGTAGTCGGCCAGCACCGTTGCCGCGGCATCGGGCGCCGGCAGCGCGGCCGCCGCCTCGTGCGTGCGCGTGCGGCGCAGCAGCGGCGTGGCGCGGGTGTCGATGCCCGCCACGCCCCAGGCTGCCTGGTGGCGGTGACCGGTGATCGGGGCCAGTGCATCGGCCTGCGCCAGCAGCGCCAGGTCGCGGGCGTCGAGCGCAGCCCGGCGCGCCAGGTCTTCGGCGCCGGCAAAGGGACCCGCCTCACGCGCCGCCACGATGCGCCCGGCCGCGGCCTGCGACAGCCCGCCGATGCGGTTGAAACCCAGGCGCACGGGGCTGAGCCCACAGCCGTCCACTGCGGACGACACCCTGGTTGGCAAAGGCCCGGCCCCTGCGCGGGCCGGGCGCAGCGGCCCGCCCTCGCCTTCGAGCACGCTGTCCCAGACGCTGCGCGTCACGTCCACCGGCAGCACCGTCACGCCATGCTCGCGCGCGTCGCGCACCAGTTGCGCCGGGGCGTAGAAACCCATCGGCTGGCTGTTCAGCAGCGCCGCCAGGAAAGCGTCGGGGTGGTGGCACTTGAGCCAGGCGCTGACGTAGACGAGCAGCGCAAAACTGGCGGCGTGGCTTTCGGGAAAACCGTATTCGCCGAAGCCTTCGATCTGCTTGAAGATGCGCTCCGCGTAGTCCTGCGGGTAGCCCTTGGCCACCATGCGACCGACCAGCCGCTCGTGGAACGGCCCGAGGCCGCCCTTGCGCTTCCAAGCCGCCATGGCGCGGCGCAACTGGTCCGCCTCGCCGGGCGTGAAATCGGCGGCCAGGATGGCGAGTTGCATCACCTGTTCCTGGAAGATGGGTACGCCCAGCGTGCGCTCCAGCGCCTGCTTCACTTCGGCGCTGGGGTAGTCCACCGCTTCCTCGCCGCTGCGCCGCCGCAGGTAGGGGTGCACCATGCCGCCCTGGATGGGACCGGGGCGCACGATGGCGACCTCGATCACCAGGTCGTAGAAGCAGCGCGGCTGCAGGCGCGGCAGCATGCTCATCTGGGCCCGGCTCTCGACCTGAAAGGTGCCCACGCTGTCGCCGCGGCACAGCATGGCGTAGCTCGGCTCGTCTTCGGCCGGCACGTCCTGCATGCGGAATTCGGGCAGGCCGCGCTTGAGCGCCACGAAGTCCAGCGCACGCTTGATGGCGCTGAGCATGCCCAGGGCCAGCAGGTCCACCTTCAGCAGGCCCAGGGCGTCGAGGTCGTCCTTGTCCCACTGGATGACGCTGCGCCCGGCCATGGCCGCGTTCTCCACCGGCACCAGGCGCGCCAGGTCGTCGCGCGCGATGACGAAACCGCCCGGGTGCTGGCTCAGGTGGCGCGGGAAGCCGATCAAGGTGCTGGTGAGTTCCACCCACAGCTTGCACAGCGGCGATGCGGGGTCGAAGCCGTTTTCGCGCAGCCGCTCGGCATCGATACGCCGCCCGTCGAACCAATGCTGGCTCTTGGCCACGGCGTCGATGCGGTCGAGGTCCAGCCCCAGCGCCCGCCCCATGTCGCGCAGCGCCGACCGCGGCCGGTAGCTGATGACCACGCCAGTGAGCGCGGCGCGGTGGCGGCCGTATTTGCGGTAGACATACTGGATGACCTCTTCGCGGCGCTGGTGCTCGAAGTCGATGTCGATGTCGGGCGGCTCGTTGCGTTCGGCGCTGATGAAGCGCTCGAA
>JAABPT010000370.1 GCA_011391855.1 Burkholderiales bacterium | reverse complement strand
GGCGCGGCGGCCGCCGTGGTGGCTGTTCGTGGTGCCGGCGCTGGCGTGTGCGTTGGGCGGCGCCTTGGCGTGGGTGCTGCAGGCGCCGCTGGCCTGGCTGGCGCCGGCGCTGGCGGCCTGCGCCTTGGTCTGCGCCTGGTCTTGCCGGCAGGGGCCGTCGGCTGCGACCATGCCATGATGGCAGCATCATGCCCGCCAGCGCCGTTCCTTCCCTGCCCCGGCTGCGTGCACTGATCGAAGCGCTCGGCCGGCGAGCACGTGCTGCTCATCGGCCCGCCCGGCACCGCGAAGAGCGAACTGGCGCGCCGACTGCACTGCTGCTTCGAAGGCGCACCGTATTTCGAACGCCTGTTGACACGCTTTTCCACGCCCGAGGAACTGTTCGGCCCGCTGTCGCTGAAGGCGCTGGAGGAAGACCGCTACGAGCGGCTGACCACGGGCTTCCTGCCGCAGGCCGGCATCGCCTTCCTGGACGAAGTGTTCAAGGCCAACTCCGCCATCCTCAATTCGCTGCTGACCTTGCTCAATGAGCGTGAATTCGACAACGGCAGCGGCCGGACGCGCACGCCGCTGGTCAGCGTGGTGGGCGCCAGCAACGAACTGCCGACCGACGATTCGCTGCTGGCCTTCTTCGACCGCTTCCTTTTGCGCGTGCCGGTGGGCCCGGTGGGCGACGCCTCCTTCAGCGCGCTGCTGCGCCTGGGCGAGGCGCCCGCCGCCGCACCCGTGCGGCCGATCGACAGCCGCGATCGGCAGGCCGTGGCAGCAGCCGCTGCCGGCGTGCGGCTGGGCGACGAGGCACAGGCCGCGCTGACGGCGCTGCGGCCGTGGCTGGCCGCGCAGGCATTGACCGTTTCCGACCGCCGATGGCGCCAATGGGTGGCACTGATGCGCGTGGCCGCGGCCTGCGAGGGCCGCCTTGAGATCGACCGGCTCGACCTCTGGCTGGCCCCTTATGTGGCCGCCGCTTCGCCCGAAGACGTGCCGCGCCTGGCGCAGTGGTTCGAGGCCGAATGCCTGCAGGCCTTGCCGCAGCAAGCGCCGTGGCTGACGCGTGCGGTGGAGGCTTTCGAGCGCCAGTTGCAGATCGAGGAGGCGGCGCCACCCGAAGACGGCAGCGGCGTCGACCCGGCCGCCGGCAAGGCCGCGCTGGCGCGGTCCGTCGGCGGTGGCGCCGGGCTCGACGCCGACGGCGGACCGCTGCGCATCGTGGCGCGCGCGCTCGAAGACCGGTTGCGGCGGCACTACAGCTCCGTGCACGTGGCAGCACGGCTGGCGCAGCTGGAAGAAGTCCTGGCCCACGCGCAAGGGCAGCGCGACGAGGCTGCCGCGCGCGCCGAATCGCTGCAGCACCGCCTGGCCGGCCGGCTGTGGCTGCCGCCGGCCCTGGCGGCGCGCTGGCTCGACGCCCATGGGCAGACGCTGGCGGTGCTCGACGCCCTGCTCGCCCGCCTGCACCAGGCCCGCGCCGGCTATGCCGCGCTGCCGGTGGACGCGCAGTCCATCGACGGCCCGCCCGCGCGCGTGTTGCTGGAACCCCTGCCAGCGTGAGGCCCGCCGGCGGCCGGGTTCAAAGGTGACCACGCACGCCATCGACCGCCCCTACGACCGGCTGCAGCCGCTGCCGCGCGCGCTGTGGCTGCCCAGCCTCGTCAACAGCAGCGGCGAACGCGCGCAGCGGCTGGCCGACGTGGCGGTCTGGCTGCAGGCCTTGACGGCGGGGGAACTGCCGCCGGCTGCGGCCGACTTCGGCGACGCGGCCGCCACGCCGCCGCTGCGCGAGGCCGTGGCCGGCCTCGGCCTGCCGGCGCTGTGCCGCCACACGCCAGCACTGGCCGAACAGGTGCTGCGCACCGCGCTGTGGCACCTGGACCGCATCGCCGACCACCAGCCGCGGCTGACCCGCGCGCAAGCGATCGAACGCGCGGCGCAGGAATTCCGTGACGAGTGGCAGCCGCAGACGCAAGGCCTGGACGAAGACCTGGCGCTGCTGCGCGGCCTGGGCGACCTGGCGCACCTGCAATGGGACGCACTGCGCGGCCAGTTGCGTTCACGCGAATGGCAGGCCGCGCGCCGCGCCAGCGACTGGTTGCTGCAGCTGCCGGCGCTGGCCGAGCTGCTGCGCCGGCTGGGCCGCCGCGAACGCGCCGACGCTGCGCCACCCGCGGCGGCACCGCCCGCAGCCGACCGCCCCCACGCCAGGCATGCCTTGCGCGCCGTGACGACACGCCTGCCCGACGCGCCGGGCGAAATCACCGGCATTCGGTTCTCCGGCCGCATCGAAGGCATGCTGGCCAGCGAAGCGGCGATGCTGCGCCACCCGGTGCTGAAGAAGCTCTGGCGCGCGCGCCAGGCCGAAGCGCGGCTGCTGGCCTGGCAGAGCGAGGCCGTGCTCACCGACTGGCGGCCCGACCCCTGGGCCCCGCCGCGCAGTGCCGCCGCGCCGCCCGAACCCGAACCGCTGGAGCGCGGCCCCATCGTGCTGTGCCTGGACACTTCGGGGTCGATGCGCGGCGGGCCGGAAAATATCGCCAAGGCGGTGGTCATCGCGGCCTTGCGCGTGGCGCACCAGGCCGGCCGGCCCTGCCGGCTGCTGGCCTTCGGCGGCGCGGGCGAACTGCTCGAGACCGACCTCGACCTGAAGCGCGGTGGCCTGCAGCCCCTGCTGGAACTCATGGGCCGCAGCTTCGACGGCGGCACCGACCTGCAGACGCCGATCGAGCGCGCCGTCGAGAGCTTGCA
>JAABPT010000369.1 GCA_011391855.1 Burkholderiales bacterium | reverse complement strand
CATGCAGGCGGGCCAGGCGGTGCACGAGGCCGCCACCGCGAGCCGCAGCCCGAGCGCGGCACCGACCACCACGCCAAGATCGAGCTGGAACTGCTCGACGCGTACAACGGGGCGGAGCGCAACATCAGCCTGCGCGGTGCACGGCTCGACGAGTCCGGTCATGTGGTCACCGAAGACCGCACGCTCAACGTCAAGATCCCCAAGGGCGTGATCGAAGGCCAGCAGATCCGCCTGGGCGGCCAGGGCGGCCCCGGCCATGCCGGCGGCCCGGTCGGCGACCTGTTCCTCGAAGTGTTTTTCAAGCCCGATACCCGTTACCGCGTGCAGGGCCGCGACGTGACCGCCAGCCTGCCGCTGGCGCCCTGGGAGGCCGCGCTGGGCGCGCTGATCGAAGTGCCCACCCCCACCAGCCGGGTACAGGTCACCGTGCCCGCCGGCTGGAAAAAAGGCCGCAAGCTGCGTCTGAAGGGTCACGGCATCCCCGGCCGCGCGGCCGCCGACCCGGCCGGCGACATGTACCTCGAACTCGAACTCGTGTTGCCGCCGGCCGACACGCCCAAGGCGCGCGAACTGTATGAAACCATGGCGCGCGAACTGCCCTTCGACCCGCGCGCCGGACTGTGAGGCCGAACCATGAACACCCCCACCGCCATCACCGTGAACCATGCCCTCGAGGGTGACCTGCTCGAAGAAGTCGCCCTGAGCCTGGAAGAACTGGCACGCGCTTGCCGCGTACCGCCCGGCTGGATCATCGAGCGCGTCGAATCCGGGTTTCTGGAGGCCGGCGCCGTGGCCCCAGGCGAATGGCGCTTTGCCAGCGCCAGCCTGGTGCGCGCGCGCCGGCTGTGCAATCTGGAGACCACCTTCGAGGCGGGCCCCGAGATCGCCGCGCTGACGGCCGACCTGATCGAGGAGGTGGACCGCCTGCGCCAGCGTCTGCGCGCGGCGGGGCTGGATGCCTGACCCGCTTGCTGCTTCCACCGCACCGTCCACAGTCAGCGCTGTGCCGGGTCGGCCAGGGACTGCCGTGCGGGCTTTAAGGTTCCATTTTTTCTGGAATTTTGAATCAAATCGGCACTTCCCCAGCGTCGAATGGTCACCACCCGCTATAGATTCAGGAATCATTCCCTCGCCACCCCATCCCGCTCGCTATGATGGCGCCGATGGCAGCCACTGACCCGACACCACCCGCTTCGGCCACCGGCGACACACTCGGCCCGGCCGCCAGCGCGGCCGCCTTCATCACCCGCTGGCGCGGCGTCACCGCCTCGGAGCTGTCCACCGCGCAGAGCTTCGTCATCCAGCTTTGTGACCTGCTCGGCGTCGAGCCGCCGCACCCCACGCCCGAGCAGAGCTACATGTTCGAGCGGCCCATCACCTTCCAGCACGGCGACGGCAGCACCAGCGCCGGCCGGGTCGACTGCTACCGCCGCGGCCATTTCGTGTGGGAGAGCAAGAAGCTCAAAGCCGGCATCCAGTCGCAGGCCAGCGGCGCCGCGCCCACCCGTGCTTTCGACGACGCGCTGCTGCGCGCCCGCGCCCAGGCCGAGAATTACGCCCGCGCCCTGCCCGCCACCGAGGGCCGCCCGCCCTTCGTGGTGGTGGTGGACGTCGGCCACGTCATCGAGCTGTACGCCGAGTTCACCCGCTCCGGCGCCACCTACACGCCGTTTCCCGACCCGCGCAGCCACCGCATCCGCCTGGAGCAGCTGGCCGACCCCGCCATCCGCGCGCGGCTCAAGGCGCTGTGGACCGACCCGCTCAGCCTGGACCCCAGCCGCGTCAGTGCCCGGGTCACCCGCATCGTGGCCGCCGAGCTGGCCGATCTGGCGCGCAGCCTGGAAGCCGCCGGACACGCGCCCCAGGCCGTGGCCGCCTTCCTCACGCGCTGCCTGTTCAGCATGCTCGCCGAGGACGTGGGCCTGCTGCCGCAGGTGAACCAGCCCGGTGCAGACGGCATGGGCAGCTTCGTCCACCTGCTCAAGACTTATCGCGAGCAGCCCGCCACCCTGGCGCAGATGCTCAAGGTCTTCTGGGCCGGCATGGACGCCGGCGGCTTCAACGCGGCGATTGCCGCCGATGTGCTGCGCTTCAACGGCAAGCTGTTCAAGGGCGCGGCCAGCGACGGCTACGCGCTGGCGCTCACCACGTCGCAGATCGACGGCCTGCTGCGCGCCGCCCGCGCCAACTGGCAGGAAGTGGAGCCGGCCATCTTCGGCACCCTGCTGGAGCGCGCCGTGGCGCAGTTGCTCACCGCCAGCCCGGCCCCGCTGCCGCTGAGTGCCATCGAAGCCGGTTTCAAAGGCAAAGGCCCGTGGAAAAAAGGCCTGCCTCGCATCCTGGAAACCCTCGAAGCCCTGGGCAGGGCGCGTCAAGAAGGCGGTAGCTGGCGCGGCTGAGCTGCGTTTGCGACCGGCTAGACTCACTGACTTTCCGCGCTCCGCCCGCATGAAGAACCACTTGCCCACCCACCCGGCCGCCGTGCTGGCCCTGGCGTTTCTGGCCACCATCCTGCTGGGCACGGCGCTGCTGATGCTGCCCTGGGCCAGTGCCAGCGGCCATAGCGCGCCCTGGCTGACGGCGCTGTTCACGGCGACCTCGGCGGTGTGCGTGACGGGCCTGGTGGTGGTCGATACGGGCACCTACTGGAGCCCGCTGGGCCACGGCCTGGTGATGGGGCTGTTCCAGCTCGGCGGCTTCGGGATGATGACTTCGGCCACGCTGATGGGGCTGCTGATCGGCGGCCACATGAAGCT
>JAABPT010000368.1 GCA_011391855.1 Burkholderiales bacterium | reverse complement strand
AGCGTGGACGCGGCGATCGCAGCGACGGGCGCCTGGCTGCCGGTGGCCGGAACGCTGGCGCTGACACCGTACTGGCCCACACTGCCGTACTTCGTATAGCCCGTGGTCAAGGGGTCGCCCTTGCCAGTGCCTTGCACCGACAGGTGGTAGGTGCCCGCGGCCGGCAGCGTGACGTTGAAGCCTGCATTCAGCGCGTCGGCCGGGTTGACGCTGGCCAGCAGCGTGCCGGCGGCATCGCGCAGCGTCACCAGGGCATCGAGGTTGGCCGAACGCGCGGCCGGTGCGAGGGTGAAGGTGGCGGCGCCGGCGCCCGCCGAGAAGGCGAAGGTGTCGATGTCGGTCGGCCGCTCGATCACGCCCGACGCGGACAGGTTGGTAGATCCGTTGCTGCTGGCGCCGCTGAGCACCGTGGCGGTGCCGGCGGCATTGCCGTGGTCGTCGGCACGCAGCGGCAGGCCGTTGGACTGCATCACGGCATAGTCGTCCTGCACATTGTTGGCGGTGGCGTACTCGCCCTTGCTCCATTGCACCAGCGACTGGTAGTAGCCGACGCCCATGATCGGCGCCCACCCGGTGACGCCGCTGCCTTGTCCCTGGTAGTAGCCGCCACCCGAATAGCCGTCGTGGCCCAGGCCCATGTTGTGGCCCGCCTCGTGCGAGATCGCCTCGGCAACGTACTTTTCGTTGCCGCCACCCAACGCGTCGTAGAACACCAGCGCGGGTTTGTAGAAGTCGCTGCTGTCGTCGAAGATGCCCACATAGGCCACGCCGCCGCAGCTGCAGCTGTAGACGCCCGTGCTCTTGGTGATCAGCACGGTGGTGCCGAAGACACCGTCGGCCGATCCGCTGCGCGTGATTTGGTCCAGCGGCACCGCTTCGGTGGTGACGTTGACGTCGAAGGCCGCATAGTCCTCGGCCACACGCTGCCAGATGTACTGGATGCGTTGCAGTTCGGCGGTCGAGAAGCTGTAGGGGATGCCGTCCAGGTCGAAAGGCAGTGCGGTGATGCTGCCGCTGCTGCTGTTCCAGGCCGTATTGGTCAGCGTGGCACCCTTGAAATTGAGGTAGATCGTGCGCGCGGCGCCCGGGCGGCTGTGCAACAGGAAGGTCTGCTCCAGGGGCGCCAGGGTGCCGTCCAGCGCGCCGGTGCTGGCAGCGGGGGCGGGCGTGACCGGCAACGGCTGATCCAGTTCCTCGACGACGAACAGCCGGCCACGCTGGTCCAGCCGCAGCGTGCGGTCCTTCAGCAGCATGGACTTGAACTCGTCGGCGGACTTGCCGTACCAGGCGGCCACCTCGGGCAGCCGAGCGCCCAGCTGGTCGATGGCGCGCTGGCCACCGGAGGCCCGGTCGGGCAGGGTGAGCTGCGGGAACGGCGGTTTGGCGCGGTGTGGCACGGCGGGCTGAGCCCACGCCGGACTGCCCAGGACCATGGCCAGCAACAGCGGGCCAACCAGCTTCAGGATGCGATTCATCGGGGGGCTCTCCAACAGACCAGGGTGGACACCAGCCAGTGGGAGCAGCGACAGCCCGGGGCGGGCTGCCGGCGGTCCCGCTGCCATTGCTGCCGCAAAAAACTGCGACTGCTTTAGACCGGAAACTTTGCGACCCCGGCTTTCGCTCGGGTGTGCCAATGCGCCGATGTTAGGGGCAAGCGCAGCGCGCGTGGGGAACGATTACCGGGCGTTACCGCGCCTGCGGCCTGGTTACGACCGAAGCGGCAGCTCCCTCAGGGCGCCAACACTTCGAGCGTGGGAAAGTAGGTTCTGAACCGGTTGGGGTCACGCGTCAGCAAAGGCCAGCCCTCCACGACGGCATGGGCACCGATGAAGAAATCCGGCAGCACCTGCAGCTTGCTGCCACCGCGCCGGCGGTACTGCGCATAGGCCTTGGCCGCCAGGAACAGCGCCGGCCTCGGAATCTCGCGCACTTCCAGCGCCAAGGTGGCGACCACGTCGTCCAGCGCTTCCAAGGTCGAGAAAGACAGCGACATCTCGGCGTAGATGATCGGGTTGATGATCAAAGCGTGCACGCTGGCATGCGCGCGCATCTGGGCGATGGACCAGTCGGCCCAATGCGGGTCGTTCTGCAGGACGTCCACCAGGACGCAGGTGTCCACCAACAGCATCAGTCGTCGGCACGCAGCAGCTTCATCAATTCGTCTGTCCGCCAGTGCACATCGGCGCGGCCGCGCACGGCGTCGAAACGGTCGGGTACTGGGCGCTGCCGGCCCTTGACTGGGCGTGGCCTGTGCAAGACCACGTCTCCGGCGGCACTGACTGAAAACTGCACCGCGGCCCCAGGCAAGAGTCCAAGTTCGTCGCGTATCCGTTTGGGAATCGTGACCTGGCCTTTGCTCGTCAATGTGGTGGTCATGGCAGCTTCCTGAAGTGTTACTTTGCTCAACTATGGTAATACCGATGGACGTGGGCCTGATGGGCGTTCGTCAAAGGTATTTGCTGCCGACGCATCGCCGGCGCGTCAGGCCAACCCGAGTCGCCGCCGTGCAGCGGCGGCCCCAGCGCGCCGTCTCGGCGGCGATGGAGCCGAACCAGTCGACGACAGTGCTGAAGATGCAACGATGAGCGCCCGTACCGCGAGCGCGCCAGCGCCAGACCTGCCCTTACTTCGCGCCGCCCTTGGGCTGGCTGTCGTCGACCTTCACCGTGAAGGTACCGGCCAGGATCTCTTTCTGCCGCGCCGCCACCTTGTCCAGCACCGGCTTGGGTACCTTGGCCGCGAAGGGGCCGAGCGGGCTGAGTTCGCT
>JAABPT010000367.1 GCA_011391855.1 Burkholderiales bacterium | reverse complement strand
GGGTGCGGGTGAACCAGAGCGGGTGGTAGGCGGCAAAGTCGGCGACGCTGGGCGCGGCACCGAGCAGGAAGGCCTGGCCCTCCAGCATGTCGGACAGGCGCCGCAGGTAGCTGCGGTAGGCCGCGGCGGCATCGGGCGCGGGCAGGCGCGCCATGCCCACGCGCATCTTGGCCCGGTCGTCGCCAAACACCTTGGCCTGCAGGCCCCACTGCTCCACGGGGGCGTCCGGCGAGCCCCCGAACATCTGCGCGGCGCCGCGCGGCGAGAAGTTCCAGGCCATGGCGGCCCAGAACAGCTTTTCGTCGGCCCACTGCGCCACGATGCGCGCCAGGCCCATCTGGTGCGCCGGGTACAGCGTGGGCGTGGGCTGGCGGCGCTCCAGCAAGTCGCAGATCAGCGCGCTGTCGCAATAGATGTCGGCGCCGATCTGCAGGAAAGGCGTCTTGCGGTAGCCGCCGGTGAGCGCCACCACATCCGGCTTGGGCATGATCTGGGGAATGATCACCGACTTCCAGGCCAGCTGTTTGTAGCCCAGGACCAGCCGGATCTTTTCAGAAAACGGCGACGTGGGGTAGTGATGCAGGATGAGGTCGCTCATGAGGAATCTCCAGGCGCCAGGCCAATCAGTTGACCTTGACCAGCTGCTTGCCGAAGTTCCTGCCCTTGAGCAGGCCGAGGAAGGCTTCCGGCGCGGCTTCGATACCCTGGGCAATGCTCTCGCGCGGCCTGAGCTTGCCGGTGGCCACCAGTTGGCCGAGTTCGGCCAGCGCCTCGGGCCAGATCTCCATGTGTTCGCTGACGATGAAGCCCTGCACCTTCAGCCGGTTCACCAGGATCAGCGCCGGATAGGTGATGGGCAGCGGCGCCCCGTCGTAGCCGGCGATCATCCCGCACACGGCGATGCGGCCGAAGGCGTTCATGCGCGTCAGCACCGCGTCGAGAATCATGCCGCCGACGTTCTCGAAATAGCCGTCGATGCCGTCGGGGCAGGCGTCCTTGAGGGCTTTGGACAGTGACCCGGCATCCTTGTGCAGCTTGTAGTCGATGCAGGCGTCGAAGCCGAGTTCGTCCACGGCGTACTTGCATTTGTCCGGTCCGCCGGCAATGCCGACCACGCGGCAGCCGCGCGCCTTGGCCAGCGCCGCAAAGGCGCTGCCCACGGCGCCGGTGGCGGCGCTGATGACCATGGTTTCACCGGCCTTGGGCGCGATGATCTTGACCAGCCCGTACCAGGCCGTGACACCGGGCATACCGACCGCGCCCAGGTAGTGGCTCAACGGTACATGGGTGGTGTCGACCTTGCGCAGCGCGCCGGGCTGGTTGGCGTCCACCACGCTGTACTGCTGCCAGCCCCCCATGCCGACCACCTTGTCACCAGGCTGGAAACGCGGGTTTTTCGACTCGACCACCTCGCCGACGATGCCCCCCTGCATGACCGCACCCAGCGGCTGTGGCTGGGCGTAACTCTTGCCGGCGTTCATGCGGCCACGCATGTAGGGGTCCAGGCTCAGGAAGTGGTGCTGCACCAGCACCTGGCCGTCCTGCAACGGCGGGGTTTCGGTGCTGACAAGTTTGAAATTGGCGGCGCTGGCTTCGCCTTCGGGGCGGTTGTCGAGCAGGATCTGTTGGTTCTGGGGCATGGAAAGTCCTTTGTTTACTACGCTATTGATAGCTGGTGATGACCATTCGACGCTGGGTTAGTGCCGATTTGATCCATTTTTTCCGGTGTTCAGTCGGTTGAAATTTGCGGATGGACAATTCCGGCCGGGGTCTTGCGGTCTGCCGGGCGGTTCACATACTTGAAGGTGCCGGTGGCGTGCGCGCAGGCCAGGCCGGCTTCGTCGTAGATCGTGCCTTCGGTGAAGGCCATGGATGGGGTGCGATGCATCAATCGGCCTTTGGCAACCAGCGTGCCGCCCGGCGCCACCTTGGCCGGCCGCATGAAACTGGTCTTCATCTCGATCGTGACCACGCCCATCTCGTGGTTCACGCTGCGCGCAGCCGTCGCCATGACCACGTCGAGCAGGGTCATGCACGCGCCGCCGTGGGTCACGTCAAAGGAGTTGAGGTGCTCGGGTCTGGGGGCATAGTGAATCTCGGATTCGCCGCCCGCGAACCGCTCCAGCGTGAAGCCGAGCAGCGTCACGAACGGGATGTGGGCGCCGAAGGGAAAACTCATCCGCCGGTCACCACGCTGACGCCGCCGTCCACCGCCAACCACTGGCCGGTGATGTGCTTGCCGGCGTCGGACGCGTACAGCAGCGTCAGGCCCTTGAGGTCCTCGTCGTCGCCCAGGCGGCGCAGGGGCGCGTTGGCGGCGAGCTTTTCCTCACCCAGCGCCTTGAGCGTGCCCATGGTCATCTTGCTCGGGAAGAAGCCCGGGCAGATGGCGTTGACGGTGATGTTGTAGCGGCCCCATTCGGCGGCCAGTGCGCGGGTGAAGTTGATCACCGCGCCCTTGGAGGTGTTGTAGGCGATGGTCTGCATCTCGGGCGGGTTGCCGCCCAGGCCGGCGATGGAGGCGATGTTGATGATGCGCCCTGCCCGGCGCGCAATCATGCTGTGCTTGGCGATGTGCTGGCTCAGGATGAAATAGCCGCGCACGTTGAGGTTCATGACCTTGTCCCAGGCCTCCACCGGGTAGTCCTCGGCGGGCGCGCCCCAGGCGGCACCGGCGTTGTTGACCAGGATGTCCACCGGGCCCATGCGCTCCAGGGTCTCGTCGGCCAGGCGGCGGATGTCGGCCTCCACCGCGCAGTCCGCGGCAATCCAGCGCG